>DATHUY010000048.1 GCA_035461765.1 Longimicrobiales bacterium | reverse complement strand
CGGTGAATACGTTCCCGGGCCTTGTACACACCGCCCGTCACGCCATGGAAGCCGGGAGTGCCCGAAGTCCGTGTCCTAACCGCAAGGAGGGAGCGGCCGAAGGCAAGTTCGGTGACTGGGGCGAAGTCGTAACAAGGTAGCCGTAGGGGAACCTGCGGCTGGATCACCTCCTTTCTAGAGCATACGAGTAGACCTCCGGGTCGAAAGTCCTCTAAGTCGTCCCACGCGGACTCGTACGAGCCTGATTGTCGATTCGTCTGAAAAGCCGGTCATCCGTTCGCGGGTGGCCGGCTTTTTGTCGTCGGACGCGGAACCCATTCTGCAGATTGGCCCATTGAGACCGCCCGGCGCGCCACGGCCGGCCTGTCTTCCCCGTCTGGCGTCGGCCGGACCGCGCCGTCCGGTGACGCATCACACGGCCGCTGGCGCCGCCGCGGTGGGACCCGGCCATGGCGCGCACGGCCAATCTGCAGAATGGGTTCCGCGTCCGGACGGGCCGCCTCTCTGCGTCCCTCTGGGCGCTATCTGCGGATCTCGATGCCGATCTGCGCCTGCCAGCGGGAGGCGGCGGGGTCGAGGGTGCCGGGCGGCAGTACGTGCAGTCGATCAGTTCCGCTACGCACACGTGCCCCGGCGTACGATGCGTTCAGGGCCACGCGCTCGGGGGGCGGCGGTCCGAGCAGGTTGCCGGTGCGTGGTGACTCCACGTCGAGTATCGGTACGAGGGCGGGAACGGTGACTACCCGGCCCCGGTCGGAGCCGAGCAGGTGGAGTGCATTGAGCAGGTCGGCGACGAGCCGTACTTCGGTGCCGCGCACGTCGAGCGCATGACTGGCGCGGAGATCGAGGCGGTGGAGAGCGGGACTGCGGCACTCGTTCCTTGGCATGATCAGGCCGCGCCACGCGGCGAGGCAGGGCTCGATCTGAAGCAGGTCTTCGAAAGCGATGGCGCTGCCGAGTGCACCGGGAAACGCGGACAGCGTGGCGGGGACGTAGAGCGGATCATTGAACGAGTCGTCCAGTCCGGGACCGGGTGCCGCGTCGCCGTTGATGTCGAGGCCGTACACGTAGGTGTATGGCGTACCGGACTCACCGACATAGAGCAGGGAAAGCTCGGTGCCACCCGCTCGGCGCAGGCGATGGGAGAGGGACAGGAGCACGCGGTGCGGCCGATCGAAATCGGAACGTGCGGCAACAGGTGCATTCGGATCACCGGCGACGGGGACGCTGCCGAAGTTGGCTGCGGCATTTCGGTGTGAGAGGCTCTGGACGTCGATGGAGCGGGTGAAGGTGTAGGCGCCGCGGAATGCGAAGCCCAGTCCCGCGCCGGCCAGCTCGACGCTCGCGGCGAGGGCGCGGTTCTCGGCATCGTCGCCGAGCTGGATGACCTGGTGAAAGCCGTCGGCGCGGCGCACGGGCGCGAAGCCGTGGATGCTGGGCGTGCCGTAGCTGTTTCGGCGATGGAATCCGAAGCCGTCCGTGTAGCCGAGCTCGTGCGGCTTGTCAGTGATCGCTTCGCCGATATTGATGTCGCGCAGGAATACCTGCCTGCGCGCCATACCGAGCACGATGTCAGCGGAGGCAACGAGGCCGAACGGCAGGGATTGGTCGACACCGGCAGCGATGCGCAGGTCCTGCGGAAAGCGGAACTCCGTGTCGAACAGGACGACAGGCGCGCTGCGCGTGGCGGCGCGTCCCTGCGGCATCGATCCGTCCGGGTTCGGCGCCGCGTCAGCGCATGCGTCCGCGAGGTTCTGCGCGTCGAGCGCCGGTGTGGCTGCGAGGTCACAGAACAGCAGCACAGTGTCGAGGCCTGTCTGCGCGTACGCATCCGCGAGCCATGCATAGGCGGGTCGCCCGGCGAACAGGCCCGCGCCCCCACGCACCTGCGTGCGAAGCTCGCGTCGGCTCTGCCAGTTGAATGCGAAACGCGGCGACCACATGGGCGTGGTCCGCGGCAGTAGGGCGGTGCTCACACCGAGCGCATCGAGCAGTTCCGGGTTCTCGTTGGGGCGGTCGCGCAGCAAGGGCAGGTCCATGCGGACGCCGGCGTGCAGGGTGAGACCATCGAACGGTCTCCACTCGTCCTGCGCGAACACACTGATGTGACCGACGTCGAAGCGCGCGTCGGCACTCCTGCCTGGCAGCGTGAGCGTGCGCTCGAACCGTGCGGGCCGGTTCGCCTCGAGATCGGCGAGGCTGCGAAAATAGTAGAGGCCGTTCGGGTTGTGCGTATAGCGGCTGTCGAAGCGCAGCAGCTCGGCCGACCCGCCCAACGTGAAGAGGTGTGAGTCGAGCGCGCCGGTCATCGCATTGCGCAGTTCGATGCCGCTCTGCGTGATGTTATTGCGCTGCGCGTCGACGTGGCCGCCTGCGCGCATGCGCCGCTTGACTCGCAGCGTGTCGAACCGGCTGACGACATCGACCTCGATGGCGGGGGCAGCTGATGCGGCCGATGTGCGATCGCCGATGTGGTGGACATGGACGAGGAGCTCATTGGACCAGCGCGCGCCGAAGGCCGACACCACCTGCAGCGAAGTGGCTCGGGAGGCCGAGGTGTATCGAAACACCTGAGATCCCAACTCGTACGTGCCGACGGGTGCGCGGGCGGGCTCGACATCGCGGCGCGCAAAGGCATGATTGTGTCGCAGCAGGAGACGGTGTCGGCCGAGCTGCCAGTCCGTGCGCAGGTACAGATTCTCTCGCGGGTTGTCGAGCGACAGCTGTGCTGTGGAACCGGCGTCCACAGCGTAGCGGTCGCGGAGAATGGCGGCGAACCGCGCGGCGGAGTCGGGCGCGATCCGCGTGGCGAAGGGATCGGCCGTGCCGAGGTTAAAGCCGCTGCTCACAGTCCTGCGACTCTCCGCCTCGAACGCGACGAAAAAGTGGGCCCGGTCGCGCACGATCGGGCCACCGAGACTGAAGCCGGCGAGTGCGTTGCGAAAGGCAGGAGCCGCAGCCGACTGCGCGGTCGCATCCAGGCGTCCCAGGAAGTTGCGATCGCGATAATATCCGAACCCGCCGGCCTCCCAGCGATTCGTGCCGCTGCGCGTAACGACATTCAGCAGACCGCCCGTGAAGCCTGAGTGGCGCACATCGAATGGTGCGACCAGCACCTGGAACTGATCGACGGCGTCGAGCGGCAGCGGCCGTGCATGCGCCAGTCCGCCGGGCGCGCCGTCCGCTGAGGCACCGAACATGTCCTGGTAGCGTGCACCGTCGATCTGGAGCGCATTGAAGCGCGTGTTCTGTCCCGCGATGGTCGTTCCACCGGGTGCACGGGCGGCCATTGGCGACAGCGCAGCCAGCTCCAGCACATCCCGCTCGACCGTCGGGTGTGCCGCCATGTCCTCACGGCTCACGACCGTCGCGGCGCCGCTCCGGGCTGCATCGAATCGCGGGTCCGCACGCGCGCGTACCTCGACCTCCGGCAGCGCCATCGCACCAGGTCGCAGTACGAAATCATAGGGATGAATAGTGCCAGCCTGGAGGTGGACACCATCGATGCGATGTGTCGCGTAGCCCAGTGCGGAGGCCGTGATGGTGTGCGGCCCGCCCGCGAGCAGGTTCGTCATCACGTATCGACCCGCGTCATCCGTCCTCACAGACGCGATCCGGCCGCTCGCGTCGTGGCGGATCTCGATCTGCGCGTGCTCCACTGCGCTGCCGTCGATGCTCGTGACCGCCCCCCTTACCCCTGAGAGAGCTGCTCCCTGCGCCGCGAGGAGGGCGGGGCAGGCCAGCAGCGCTGCGAGCGAAAGGATGGCGTGGCGTGGTGCACCGGGCATGCAGCCTCGATCGGCTTCTGGATGTTCGGGAGGCCTTATGTGTACGTCCGCGGGAGACTGCGTACAAGATCAGCGTGTTGGGCAGATTCGGCGTGGCGGCGGCGAGGCAGAATCAGGAACACCGCGATGCCCGGGCTGCGTCGTACAGCGCCTCCAGCGGCGAAGTTGGTCGGAAGCAGGCAATCTACATCGGACACGTGGAACGTGGGAATGCACATGGACGGACGAGACGGCTGCAGGCGGGCTTTGGCGGGTCCAGCTATGCAAGGCGCGCCCGGCAGCCGTTCTGGTCGACGGCTGCCGGGCGCATATCTCAGTTCCAGGTGAGCGTCTGATTGATCGTGTGACCGCAGACGGACCCCTGAACGGTGCGCTGCTGGGCGGCGAAATCCGTCACCGCGTCCAGCTCCATGGCGCACACGCCGGCACGGCCGTCACTGCTCGCCCAGCGGATCCCGCCGTCGAGTGTGAACGTGAACGGCTGGGACGGCACCCCCTGCACTGCACCGATGCTCGCCGTGAACGCAATCGACGGCTCGCCGTTGACCGTCAGCGTCAGACCGTTGTGGGGGAACGCGCAGCTGTTGTGCACCTGCGAACCGCTCAGGTCCGCCTGCAGCGAATTCGTCTCCTCATCGACCATCCCGGTGAGCTCGAGCGCAACGCTGATGTTGCCCGAGGTCGGGCACGGGTGCGTCGTTTCCTGGGTGATGGTGAAGCTCGTGGGCGGACCTGCCGTCTCGAGGCCGGCGGATGAGCCGGCCATCGTCATCGAGCCTGTCGCAGCACCCTCGCTCGACGCGAGCACCTGGGCTGCGAGCTGCAGCGACTCCGCCCGGCTGAGCTGGTCGCCTTCCGGCCCCGTCGAGTCCTGACAGGCGCCGAACAAGAGGCCCAGTCCCATGGTGAAGACAATGGACTTGCGCATACTCTCTCCCGGAATCGTGAAATCCGGACGCGCGAACTGCGCCCGGCGCCCCGTCCCAGCGGGCCTCGCCTTCAGATACAGCAGAAGCCGCGCCCGGGGTCCCTGCGGCGTTCCGCCACCAGCCGATCCGACGACGACCGATTCGTAATCCGTTACGTGGACGTCAGATAGCACCACAGACCCGCAAGGCTGTTACGCGCCAGGAGGCCATCGAACGGGGGCAGCGTTTCGCGAAATAAGTTGCGAGAAGCCGCAGAGAACACTTGTTTTGCGCGCGCAACCACGTGTACAATAGGCACGAGTGACGGCTGCCACGCACGGGGCACCGGCAGGACTCCCCTCCATTGAATGCACACCGAGAGGTACAGATGATCCTCGTAGTCGGGGCTACCGGTGAGCTGGGCGGGATGATCACGCGCGACCTGCTGTCCCGTGGACACACGGTTCGCGTGCTGGTCAGGCCGGGCTCGGAGTATGGCCCCCTGCTGGAGCTCGGCGCGCAGGCGGTGATGGGGGACCTCAGAGATCCGCAGTCCCTGGCGCGTGCGTGCGCGGATGTGACCACAGTGATCACGACCGCAAACTCTGCGGGTCGCGGAGGTGGGGACACTCCGGAGTCTGTCGATCGAGTCGGGAACCGGTCGCTCATCGATGCGGCGCGGGCTGCCGGTGTCGATCACTTCGTATTCGTATCCGCGCTCGGCGCGTCCGAGCAGAGTCCTGTCGATTTCTTCCGCGCGAAGGCGGAAACCGAGCGTCACCTGGTCGAGAGCGGGATGGCGTGGACGGTTCTGCAGCCGAACATCTTCATGGAAGTGTGGATCGGGATGCTCGTGTTGATGCCGGTGCAGCAGGGCCGGCCGGTGACGCTGGTGGGTCGGGGCGATCACAGGCATGCGATGATTTCCATGGGCGACGTCGCCGCGTTTGCGGTCGCGTCGGTCACCCATCCTGCCGCGCGCAACACGATGCTGGTGCTGGGCGGTCCGCAGGCGCACACGTGGACGGACGTCGTGCGTCTCGCGGAGCTGGTGCTCGGGCGGGCGGTGGAGCTTCGATACGTCCCACCGGGTGAGGCGCTGCCAGGACTGCCGCCGGTCGCATCGCAACTGGCCGCGCAGTTCGAGACCTACGAAACCGTCATCGACACGAGCGCAGCCAGCGCCACGTTCGGCGTGCCGCTCACGAGTGTCGAAGCGTTCCTGCGTCGTTCACTGCACCCCGTCGACGCGTGAAGCGACGCGTCGTGTGCTGAACGCGAGCCGGCTCGCGGACCGCGTTCAGTTCGTCACCGGGGCGTACTCCGACATGAAATACTCGACGTCATCGCCGGTCGTGCCACCGTTGTAGTCGATATACAGGTGCTGGACATACCCCGTGTCCCGATCGTAGCTGACGCTGACGCCCGCCACGCGACGGTTCAACGCGTCCTCGACGACGTCGAAGAAATCCGCCAGCGTCAATTGCTCAGCCAGCTCCGCCGGGGTCAGCGTATCGCCGGAGAAAACGTGCACGCCCGACTCCACCGCGCCATCGACCACCTGCAGTTCGACGTCGTACGGCTCCGCGCAGACGCAATGCAGCTCGATCCGTATCGAGTATGTTGCCGCACCTTCCTCTGCCCACAGGGCCTCGTGCGTGCGCAGCTGCCGCATGAGCTGCGTCTGCACGTCGGGACCCGTGACGTCACACGCCGCCATCCCGAGAGCCGCGGCCACGAGGCCGGCGGCACGGCCGCGTCGCATTTTAATGATCACCGGAATCTCCTTCTGATATCACAGCCCCGCGTGGGCCGCGCCCATGAATCTCGCGCCCGCGGCGCAGCCTGTCATGTGTATCGGGACGGACGGGAAACACGCGCCTTTCGGGGGTTGTCACCCTCTGCGGGCCGGGTTAAATTCAGGGCTCCACAAGATCCGGGGCCTGTAGCTCAGGTGGTTAGAGCGCACGCCTGATAAGCGTGAGGTCGGACGTTCAACTCGTCCCAGGCCCATAGTACAAGCGAGAGCCTCGCAAGCAATTACGCCTGCGGGGCTTTTGTGCGTTTGAGCCGCTCTGCCCTGACTGTGCCCTATCGGCCGGTACCGTCAATCCTCTGCGACGGCTGCGGCCACACCCGCAGCTGTGGCCTTCTGGTAAATGCGGAAGCGCCTGCGTGTCGCCCCAGTCACTTGCGTCCAGCGACCTCTCTCTCGCCAGGGCGCAGTGCCGCTCTCGGAGAGCCCTGAATCGCTGCGTGTCCGCGCAGCGAAGATATTCGCGTCGATGGGCGCGTTGCCGTGGCCGGGCAGGTGGCCCGGCGATTCACACGGTGCCACCCGAGTCTGCAGTGGTGTTCAACCGCGTCAATGCCTGTATATGTTGCGACGAAATCGGGAGCCCGCCCGGTGCAGAAATCGCCGGCGTGGTTCCGCAGCGCCCAGGTGTGCGCCATCGGCAGGAGAGAAAATGCGATGATCGAGGTTATGTCGTATGGACTGGATACACTCCTCGGACTCGGGTCAGATGCGGGTGAGATCGGCCCCGGTCAGATGGCGCTCCGTGCGGTGATCATCTACGGTTTCACGTTGTTCATCGTACGGCTTGGTAGCAAGCGGTTCCTGGGCAAGGCGACCGCCTTCGATGTCATTATGGGCATCATGATCGGCTCCGTTATGAGCCGAGCCATCAATGGATCCGCCGGGCTCCTGGCGACGCTCGGGGCCGGGGCGGTACTGGTCGGGCTCCACTGGCTGTTCGGCGTGATTTCATACCACGCGCATTGGTTCGGCAAATTCGTGAAGGGCACGCCGGTGAAGTTGATCGAGGATGGCGAGGTGCGGGAGGAGGCGATGCGTGGCAGCAGCCTCTCACGGAACGATCTCGAGGAGGCGCTGCGGCTGGAGGGGATGAATCCCGATCCCTCGCGCGTGGCGCTCGCGTACCTCGAACGCGACGGCAGCATCAGCGTGATCCCGCGGGAACACGGCCCGCGCGTAGTGGAAATCAAGATCGCTGAAGGAGTGCAGACCGCCCGTATTGAACTGAGCTGATTCTGTTCAGGCTCGCGGCGACGCGCGGTCGCGACCCGGGAATTGGCGGCCGCTGTCAGGATTCGTGCTCGTCTTCATCCGGTTCGGAGACAGTGGGGCCTGATGCCGCGGGCAGGTTCCTCTCGCGTGCGGAAGACCCGGTCGACCAGGCAGCGCGGCCGTGCTGACGGGAATATCAGCGCACCGCACGTTCACTCACCGCAACCCGTTGCCGGCTCGTCAGCTGCCGCTGCCCGCTTCGTCACGGACTTCGAGACGGCGTTGAAACGCCGACGACACATCATCGACACGCTCACCCCGCACATTGTCGTGCAGAACTACCACGCGAAGCACAACGACAATCACCGCGGCGACGCCGCGCGCTGTCACAAGGTGAGCCAGACATGAAACGCTTCTCGGTCTCGCGCGGGCTGAGAGCCGCGCCCTTGCTCGCGCTGTATGCTGCAGCGGCCTTCGTGATCGGTGCCGCATGTGAAACGGCGAAGGGGCCGACAGAACGCGCCCCCATCGATCTCATCTCGAACGACCTCATTCTGGAGTGAAACATCCTCGCTCACGATGCGTTGATGGCGCAGGACGAGTATGCGAACCCGCTCGTTGCGACGCGCGTATACGGGATAATGCATGCCGCTCAGCATGACGCGATCAACGCCGTCGATCCACTCTATTGGCCAGCTGCGGAGCACAATCCTCTCTCCGCGTGACCGATTGTATATTGCAGGGGGATGGCACCCCTGCCGACCCCTGGCCCGGACCGGCGCAGACATGACCCGTCATGATTCGGATGTGACGACACTTCTTCGTGCGCACATGGCCGGCGAGCCGGACGCGCTGGAGCAGCTGCTCCCGCGAGTTTACGATGAGCTGCGCCGGATCGCGCGTGCACGCCTGCGCCACGAGCAGCCTGGACACACGCTCGGGGCGACGGAGGTCGTTCACGAGGCGTACGTGAAGCTGGTGCCACTGCAGAACATCGACTGGCAGGGACGAGCCCACTTTTTCGCGGTGGCTTCGCGGGCGATGCGAAACGTTCTGATCGACCACGCAGTGCGTCGCCGGGCGGCAAAGCGCGGCGGCGGTGCGTACGCTGTTGCGCTGGATGAGAACGTCGCGTCGTCGACGATCCCGCTGGACGATCTGATTGCGCTCGGTGAAGCTCTGGACCGTCTCGAGGCGATGGATGAACGGCAGGCGCGGGTGGTAGAGTGCCGCTGGTTCGGTGGCCTCAACCTGGACGAAACGGCAGAGGCGCTCGGTATCTCGGCCGCTACCGTCAGCCGCGACTGGACGTTCGCCCGGGCGTGGCTTCACCGTGCCCTGGCGACCACGTCGGACGGGCCGGGCCCCGGGTAAGGCGACCCTTGGACTCCGACCGGTGGGAACGCCTCCAGCATCAGTTCCTCGAGATCCGGGCTGCGCACGGCGCGGAACGGACCCGTCTTCTTGACGCAATCGCGCGCGAGGACGCGGAGCTTGCTGCCGAGCTGCATTCACTGCTGGCTGCGGACGGCGAGACGGGCGTGCTCGACGCGGCGGTCCTGCCCTCTCTCGTCCTCCAGCTGCGCGAACCTGTGCCGGACCGCATCGGGCCGTACATCGTGATGGGGGAGGTCGGCCGCGGCGGCATGGGGGTGGTCTGCCGCGCGCATGATCCGCGGCTCCGGCGAGACGTCGCCATCAAGCTGCTGCAAGGTTCGCGTGCGGACGACGAGACGTCGCGCAAGCGGTTTCTCGCCGAGGCGCGAGCCGCGTCCGCGCTGGATCATCCCAACATCTGCACGATTTACGACACGGGCACGCTGGAGGACGGCCGCGTCTGGATCGCGATGGCCCTGTATTCGGATGGCAATCTGGCCGACCGGCTGGCGACCGGCCCGATGGCGGTCCAGGAGGCGACGACGATCGCAGTGCAGGTGGCGGACGCGCTGGCCGCCGCACACGATGCCGGTGTGGTGCACCTGGACGTCAAGCCCCGCAACATCGCATTCGGGGATCGGGGGGAGCCCAGGCTGCTGGACTTTGGTATTGCGCGTCTCGGCGCGGATTCCGGCAATGCCGTTGACAGTACCGGCGGGACGCCGGCGTACATGGCGCCCGAACAGGCGCGCGGCGAGCGGGTCGATCGACGCACCGACGTGTGGGCGCTGGGAGTCCTGCTGTTCGAGATGCTGGCCGGGAGCAG
>DATHUY010000047.1 GCA_035461765.1 Longimicrobiales bacterium | reverse complement strand
GAATGCGTCGCCGTAGTTCAGGAAGCGTGGCGCGGACAATCGCACCATGAGATCCCTGCGCGCGGTCACTGCGGCATCGCCGGTGCCGAAGCGCTCCGCGCCGGAGACCGCGACGGCCATGATGCGGTAGCGCGTGAGTGTGTGCGGCAGACGCGCCGTGACCTGCACACGGCCGTTCGCATCCGTGCGCAGCGATGGCGCGAAGAATGCCAGCGGCGCGAAGTCCGTGCGCACGTCGACCTCCTGCTGCGACATCCTGCTGCCAGCGACCACGATCGACTGCAGCTCGAGCTGCGGCGATGGCGGAGCGCCCGGCGGCGGCGGTGGTGGCGGGGGCGCCACCGCGACGGGTGCATCGCTCGCGCGAGCGGCCTGCGCTGCCTCCATCGCCATCTCCTCCCGCGCGGCACCGAGACCCGCTGCGCCGAGAATCAGATTGCCGACATGCGCACCTTCCGCCGGCACGTGCACGTCTCTCCGGCCTGTCATCCCGTCCGGCGCCGTGATCTCGAGCACGTAGTCGCCCGGTGCGATGCCGCGCAGTGTGAAGCTGCCGTCCCAGGCAGTGACAGTTTCGATGTCGGTGCCCGCCAGCCGCGCGACGGCGCCGGCGAGCGCGCGGCCGCGATCGCCGAGGGCCACCACACCCGACAGCGTGCCCGGGCCGGCACTCTGCGGCCAGAGCACGACCCACGAGCGGCTGGACCTGTCCTGCATGTAGCCGTAGCGCGGCGCATAGAAAGCGTCGAGCGGGTTGCGCAGCGAGTAGTCGCCGAGGCCGAGGATCGCCTCGTCGACCATCCACAGCGCCACTTCCGCGCCCGCAGCGGCGCGGCCGTCGGCAGCGCGCACCTCGACATCGATCGTGACGTTGGCGCCAGGCGCAACCAATGCGGCACCGGGGCGGATGCGCACATCGAGTCCGCGTGTGTGGGGTGGCACGCTGAGCGATGTCTCGCCGAACGCCCGGCTCACGCCGCGGCTCGCATCGATCACGTCGACGCGCACGTTGACGTTCGGGATGTGCTCCGATGTGATCGGCAGGATCAGCTCGTGCGACGGGCGTTCGATGCGCAGACGACGCGCGTCGAGCACGCCGACGCTGCGGATCGTCACCAGCGCCTCCGCAGGGTAGAACGGCGGCTGCACCAGAATGCGCGCGGTGTCGCCCGGCTGATACTCCTCGCGGTCCGCGATGACATCGAAGCTGCCCGGCTGCCGGCGCGGATCGGGGAGGCCAGGCTCGCCGGCGACCCAGAGCGCCAGCTCGGTGCGGCTGATGCGGCCGTCTGTGTCCGTCACATCCGCACGGATACGGTGCAGCCCCGACGAGTCCGCCGTGAACGTGCACGGCACCGGCGCTGCTCCGGACACGACGCTGCACACGATGCGGCCGGAATCCGGCTTCGCGCTTCCGTCCATGCCCCAGCCGGCGCGGATCCGCTCCAGGACGACGCTGACATTGCGGCCCGTCACCTCCGCGCCGTCATGATCGACGACGATGACACCGACCTCCGCTGTCTGTCCCCGCGCGAGCCACGTACGCTCCGTGCGCATTCCGACGTTGACAGCTGCGGGATGTACCAGCAGGTCGACGCCGGCCGAGCCGATCTGGCGCGTCACATCGTGCACCTGCGCTTCCGCGCGCAGACTCGTCGTGAACGGCGGCTCGACGGCGACCAGATCGATGAGCAGCTGATGTGTGCCTGCGGCATCCGTGACACCGCTCAGGAGCGCCGGCTCGCGCGGCGAAAAGCCTGCCCAGCCCCACTGCGCGCGCCCGAAATGCCAGCGCTCCCAGCCGGGCGGGCGGTATGAACCGGGCTGCGTGCTCACACGCCAGTCGAGCTGCGCATCGGCGAGGCCGCCGCCGCCGTAGTAGTCGGCCGCGAGCGTGACGGCGATCACGTCGCCGACCGTGTGGGGACCGGGATCCGCGTCGACGCGCACCTCGTACTCGGGGCGCCGGAACTCCTGCACCTGCACGGCGTGATACGCCTCGCGGCCCATGCGCGCTGCATCGCTGCCGCTCGCTACGAGCTGGATGGATGCGTGTCCGAGATTCATCGCTTCGGGCAGCGCCACAGTCGTGTTGAAGCCGCCCAGCTCGCCCGGCCGCAGCGACCGCGTCCCCAGATCCTCGCCGCGCGGGCCGCGCATCGTGAATCGGATCCCGTCCACATCGGCCACGCGCAATGCAGAGCCGCCGCTGCCGGTCATGTGACGGAGCCAGCCCTTGAAATGCAGCGTGTCGCCCGGCTGGTAGAGGCCGCGGTCGGTAAGCATGTACCACCGCAGCTCACCCGTTGGCCTGCGCTGCCAGTTGCCGCGGCTGCCGCGCGGGCCCGGGTACCCTGTCGATGGCAGCAGCGCCACATCGTCGCCGAGTGTCGCGATCAGCGCGTCATCGCCCGATGTCGTCAGCGGCAGGCGTGCCGTGCCGTCTGCGCGCGTGACGGCGCGCGTGCGCGTGGGCAGCAGTGTAGTGCCGACATTCGCGAGCGGCTGGCCGGTGCGCAGCGAGGTCGCCCACACGTGCGCGGCCTCCGCATCGATAGTCGCCTCGAGTCCGATGCGCGTCGACTGCACCCACGCATGAACGACGTTACGGCCGCGGCCGCCTGGTCCGTCCACTGCCGGCGTACCCGCCGGACTTACCGCAACGATCGCATGGCCGAGTCCGTTGCGGAGCGCGGATGCGACATCGATCATCGCTTCCGTGATCTCGCCGGACGCCGCCGGACTCACGACCGACGATGACACGAGCTCGCCGGGTGGTGAGAAAACTTCCGCCGGGTTCTGATGCCAGCGCTCCACCGCCGCGCCGTAGTCGTCCCACTGCTGGGGTGTCACGCGATACACACGAACCAGCAGGGCGTCATGTCCCCGGGACTGGAATGCGACGCGCGGCGGACCCTCGGGATCGAGGACGATGAGCGGGGCCCCGGGCAGTGCGATCGTCGGAAAGGCCGCGCCCACCTCGAACGTCACCGAGCGCGCCCCCTCCAGCGTCTGCCCGAAGCGGTCCGTGAGCGATGGCGACAGCGTGACGACGTAGCGCGTGTTCGGTCGCGCAGCGCCGGAGATATACATGTCGGTTCCGAACACACGGACCGACATCTCGTCGAGTGCGGGTTCCACACGTACCAGCTCCGACCAGGCAGCTTCGGCGAGCGGATTCGTGAAGTTGATCAGCCACCTGTGGCCGGGCCGGCAGCCGGCGCCGCAGCCGTGCGACGCGATGCGCAGCGGACCGTATGTGCGGAAGTGCAGCTCCTGCGGCACCCGAGTGGAGAGCGATCCTTCCGCCGATGAGAGACCGCGTGCGAGCACCACCCTGACAATGGTGTCCGCCGGCAGCTGCGCAACTGGACGGAAGGCGACCCAGCGGTCGTTCTCGAGCTCGTCCACCATCCTGCTGACGATGCTGTCGGCGGCTATCTCGTCGGCCGACGCGAGTCGCACCGGATGCGACAGGCCCGCGGCGATGATGCGCGTCGCACTCAGCACTTCCTCGGGATTCACGCGCTGATCGAATGCGATGAGCACGACAGGTTGACGCGATGTCGAGCGCGCGAGATCATCGCCGTAGCGCCAGCGCGGCACGATCGAACGCCTGCGCTGGTCCTCATCTGTCATCTCCGGAATCAGCGCAGGCCAGGCGCCGACCGCGCGTGGTGCGGGCGTACTGAACTCCACGACGACTGCCGTGTCGATGCCCGGGCCGGTGACCGGGCGCGTGCCGGCCGGTATTTCGACCCTGTAGGACGTCGCCATCGGGAACCGCTCGTCAGGCTGGAAACGCAGCGTGCGCGTGTCGACCCAGCTCCAGCGACCCGGCGGCTGCGGTGTGAGTCGCACGGGCGGCGTGCGCGTCTCCGTGCCCGCCACGGTCGTGAGCGGCACCATCGCCTCGCTGAACGTAATCGTCAGGTGCGGCGCCAGCTCCGTATCGCCCGTCGGTACCACGCGTACGACGCGCAACGCGCTCGCCGTCCGCGCCGCCGGAGCCGGCGGCGCTATCGTGTCCGGCGGCGGGAACGTGGACAGCACGATGCGCCCCGTGCGCGGCGGCGGCGGCGACGCAGGCGGAAACCGGAAGCCGACGGTGTCGGGCGACGGCAGTGCCGGTAGCCGGGCGAGCAGCCGCGCGGTCCGCGCCGCATCGAGTGCCTGCACAGCGGACGGTCCGGATGGCGCCGGCTCAGCGGGCGTGCGCGGCGTCCCGTCCGGCTCGCCCTCTCGCAGTCTGAACGTCAGCCCCGGCTCGCTCCCATCCTCCACTGGCCGCACCGCGGGCGGTAGTGGCAGCGGCGGGATCGCGAGCGCGCCTGCCTCGAGGTCGACGGCAGGGACCGGGCCCCCCGCGCGCGGCGGCGCTCCGCGCGTGCACGAGAGCAGCGTGGCCGCGGCGAGTATGATCGGCGCGAAGAGGCGGGTCAGATCGGTGCGGCTCATGCGCATGGTGTCGAGATCCCTGGTGCGGACGCGTGCGTGCACCCTTTACGACGCGTCAGGCGTGCCGGCATGCACATTTCCGGCCGTACGTAATCGCCCGTACGACCCCGTATGGGGACTCCATACCCGGGCAATATGTGGTGCGCCCCCAGCAGATGAGCGATCTGGCGCCTCCCTGGTGAACGCCTATGGCCGTTGGCCGGGGGCGGCGGCATTCCCGCGGCGCGCTCCATGCAAAGCGTGCGCGGCATGATCTGTCTATTGCACGGCTATCTGCTCGACGGCTCCGGCAGCAATCTCTGGACGCGGTCCATTGCGCGGGCACTGGTGCGCGATGGCGCGACGATCCATCTCGTCTGTCAGGAGCCCCATCCGGAGCAGTACGATTTCATAAACGAGGCATACGAGTACGCGACGGACGGCACGGTCGAGAAGGTGCTGGACCGTGAGACGGAGTACACGGGCCGCTGCATCATGCATCAGCCGCTGCTGGGTGATACGCTGCCGGTGTACGTGTGGGATGCGTACGAGGAGTTCGAGCACGTCGTGCCGATGACGGAACTCGGCGTTGATGAGCTGGAGGATTATCTGCATCGCAACGTCGAAGTGGTCGCGCGCGTGGTACGGGAGAACGGCATCACCGTCATGCACGCGAATCATGCGCTGCTGATGACGGTGGTGGCGCAGCGGGTCTCTGCGTGGACGGGCGTGCCATACGCCGTGATGCCGCATGGCAGCGCGCTGGAGTATGCGGTGAAGCCGGATGCGCGGCTGCGCAGGCTGGCCGCGGAAGCTTTCGAGCACGCGGACCGGGTGCTGGTGATCAGCGACGAGACCGCCCAGCGGGCGGTGGCGGCGTTCGGGGATTCGGTGACGGATCTGGAGGCGAAGCTGTCCCGTCTGGACCTGGGCGTAGATACGGCGGCTTTCCAGCCGATCGAACGGTCGGAGCGAGCCGCGAACATCGAGCGCGTCGGCGCCTTGCTGGAGACAGTCGCGCGCGGGCGCACACCGGAGCAGTCGGCTGCCCTGAAGCGGGCGCTCGCCAACGGGTCGGTGGCGGATGCGTGCGACGCGGTCGGCGCCTATACAGCAAAGAATCCGGACGCCGATGTCGAGGCGAAGCTCGCATCGATCGACTGGGCGACCGACCAGGTGCTCGCATTCGTCGGTCGCCTCATACCGGCCAAGGGCATCCACGCCGTCATCGCGGCCCTGCCGCTCATGCTCGCGCGCGCGCCGCGCCTGAGACTGGTCGTGGTGGGGCACGGTCCGCTCCGCGAGCCGCTGGAAGCGTTCGTCCACGCACTCGCTCACGGCGACCGCAGTCTTGCCGGCGCCGTGCTCGATCACGCAGCGACGATCGAGGCGGGTGAGCCGGAGCATCTCCGGGCGGTGAATATCTTCTGGGAGTCGCTCCGCGAGAACGGTGAGCTGGAGACCTACTGGGCTGCCGCGGAACGCTACATGAAGCCGGATACGGTGATTTTCACGGGCTACCTGACGCACCGCGAGATGGCGTGGCTGCTGCCCTGCTGCGATGCCGCCGTGTTCCCATCCATGGTGATCGAGTCCGGACCCCTGGTATTCCTGGAGGCGCTCGCGTCCGGCGTATTCCCGATCGGCACATACTTCGGGGGCATGAAGGTCAAGATCGACCGCGCCGCGCCCGCGCTCGATGAAGCGCACCGTGCGCTCATGAAGGTGCGGCCCGATGCCGATCACATCACGGCCGACATCGCGGCGACCGTGCCGGCCGCGCTCGACGTGGCGGGCCGGTATCGCCGCCAGCTGCGTGCAGTTGCGGATGAGCACTACGACTGGCGGCCGATCGCGCGGCGGCTGCGCATGCTGCTCGAAGACGTGGGCGAAGCGGCGAAGGCGTCCGGCCCCGTCTGACGACGGAGCCGAACGCCTCCCACTGTCAATCCGCGAGGGTCGTCCCGCGAAGCTCGGAGCTACTGCGCAGCAACACCGCGGTTCCAGACGTGCCGCCTGAGGAAATCACCCATCCGGTTCCACGTGTAGATCCAGCGGCTGTGCAGCAGGGACTCGTGCACGTCGTCCGGTACGACAATGAGCTCGTGCTCGATGTCGTGCGCGCGCAGGAGCTGAACGAGGCCGACCGTCTGCGCGAAGTTGACATTCCGGTCATCATCGCCGTGCACCAGAAACACGGGTGACGTCCAGTTGCCGATCTCGGAAATGGCCGATGAACGGTATGACAGCTCGGTCGAGTCGAGCGCCGAGCCGTACAGATGCACGCCGGCCATGTCGACGCCTGCGACGAAGATATCGGAGTTGCGGGCGAGCGCCTGGGCGGCGAGCAATCCGCCGTAGGACAGACCCCATATCCCGACGCGCGCAGGATCGACATCGCCGCGCGTCTGCAGGTACTGCCCGGCCGCGAGGACATCCCGGTATTCGGCGTTGCCGCGCGCCTGGGCGCTGTCGGCGTTCGTGAATGACCTGCCATAGCCGACGCCGCGGCGGTAGTTGACCGACATGACGACATAGCCCTGATCGGCGAGCCACTGATTGATCGCATACGACCAGTGGTAGAACTGCATGTAGTGATACGCCGGCATCATCTGGCGACGCGGCCCGCCGTGAACGAACACGATGGCCGGGCGCTTCTCACCGGCGCGCAGGTCCTTCGGCAGGAATATCTGGTTGCTGAACTTCGCGCCGTCCGCCGCCTCGAGCCAGACGATCTCCGGAATGACGTGGGCAGCGACCGGGAAGTCGCTCAGGTCGGGGTACACTCGCCGGGCTGGTCCTCCCGCCGCGGGCACGATCGCGACCGATGCAGGCGTCCGGGCGCCGAAATGCAGAGCGGCGATGCCGTCGCCGGACGACAGCGGCTGCGGATACGTCTCCACGTCCGTACCTGTCGACACGCGGCGCGGCTCCCCGCCCGCCACGGGGACGGCCCAGATGTGGCGCCGCTCGATGTCATCCGCGTTGGTGCTGTAGTACATCGTGCGACCGTCACTGGAGAACGCTACCGACGTCGCATCCTCGATCAGCCCGTCCGTCGTCGTGAGCAGCACCGGCTGCTGCTGCGGCACCCTGACGTCGATCGACCAGTAGCGATCCCACTCGTCGTCGTCCGGATTCATTTGAAAAACGACGTGGGTGCCCACGCGCTGCACGCGGCTCATGCGCGTGAACGACGAGTCTCCCGGCACGTTGCGCCAGATCACACGCGCGGGCGGCGAGTCAATGTCACCTACCGCATCGACATCAGCCTGCATGATCGCGAGAACGGACCCGTCGGGGAGGACGCCGTCATAGAGGCCCGGCACGTGCCGCTGGTTCAGCGTCGTGTCGCGTCCGTCCGGCTGGCCCTGACCGCGACCTCCGGTCGTGCACGTCTGGGGTCGGATGCCGGACGGGCCTGACGGCGCCTGCTGCATGCGGCCGAACGGGGTGCCCGGCCGGCGCAGGAACATGAGCTGCCGGCCGTCCGGCGACCACATCGGGTTCGAATCACAGTCCACGCCCGGCGAGACCCAGCGCAGCAGGTCCGTGGCCACATCGTAGAGGCCAATGAAGGAGTGGTCGCCGCGCTGGCTCACGAACGCGACCTTCGACCCGTCGGGCGACCATTGCACATCGGTCTGTGTGCCCATCGAGCGGATCAGCGGCGCCTCGCCGCGATCGTACTCATCCCGCGCCCCGGCCTGCTCGACCCGTACGCGATAGATCTGACCATCCTTCAGATACAGGACGACGCTCCCATCAGGCGAAAGCGCGGGGGCGCCACCCTCCGCGAGCCGCCAGGGCGTCCCGCCGGCCGTGCGCACGGCCCATATCGCCCGCTCTACGCCGCGCGGCTCATGTGTCGGGTTCGCGACCCAGCCATCGCGGTTCGGCGCGTGGCCGCGGACGAACACGGCAATCGATCCGTCATCGGACAGGCGCACACCATTCACATCGCGTCCATCGTCGTCCGCGAACGACGTGAGGCGGACCGGCTCGAAATCCGGCGCGGTCGCTGTGTACACGTTGCGCAGGCCGGCCTCGTAGACGTTCCACGCGATGCGGTCGGCAGACTTCGCCGCGGTCAGCTCGAGCGGTGAGGCGACGTTGAAGAACGATTCGAGCGGTGTGCGCTGCTGTGCGGCGAGGCCATGGGCGGTGCAGAGCAGGACGGTCGCCGACAGGAGCAGCCGGAGCGAACGCGCGGGCATGGCGGGACCTCGTGGAATATTGAGTCTGAAGGAGCGGGGAACTGCAACTTACGCGACGGGGGATCCGACGCGCCACCGCGGGGGCCGGCCCCGGGAAGCGTCAGCCGGCTGTCGCGGCGAGCGGATCCTTCATGAACTCGATCGAGATCCGGTTGAACGCCTGCGGCTTCTCGATGTTGCACACGTGACCGCACCGCTCGATGACCCGAAGGATCGCCCGACGGTGGCTTTCCGCCAGCCGGCGCGCCGACGGCAGGAACATGTGGTCTTCGGCTCCCATCAGGTACAGCGTCGGGATGCCGGTGTCACGCTGCTCGAACAGCCGCAGGATCGGCCGCAGCTCCATGGTCAGCCGGAACCACCGCAGGAACTCCTTGCGGGCCAGTTTCTGTGCCTCGCGCACGAAGATCAGACGGCTCTCCCTGTGACCGGCCCGCGGGAGCAGGATCCAGGCATAGATCCGGTAGAGCCACATGAACGGGATCACGCGCTTGAATGCGTTGCCGAGCAGAACGAGGACGCGCGATCGCAGGTTGAGTTTCGCGATGGCGCCGCCGAGCACCATGGACTGTACACGTTCCGGGGCCAGCTCGGCGATGGTGCGGATGATGAGGCAGCCGAGCGAGATCCCGACGAAGTGGGCGCGCTCGATGTTGAGGTGATCCAGGACCTCGAGCACATCCCGACTGACCGCTTCGAAGGTGTAGTGGTGCCGCTCCCTGCCATCGGCCACCCGCGCCGATTCGCCATGTCCGCGCAGGTCGACGAGCAGCACGTTGAACTCCTCGCGATAGGCGCGCAGCTGGCGGAACCAGATGGATGAGCTGCCGCCCGCGCCGTGCACGAGCACGACCCAGTCCCGGTCGGGATCCAGCAGGTAGGTACGGTGGTGCAGCATGTACGACCGGGTTCGGTGATTCGGTGGTGTTCGCCATGAAGTCTCGCAGCAGAAGCGACATATACGCAAGACGCGTGGCATGGCGGATGCATGTAAGAAACGTGAAGCGCACCGTCCGGATGCCATGGAGGGTGCGTTTTTGCATTTCACAGACGCGGCGGAATTGACGAGGAGCAGCTATGACGAACGAGACGAACATCGAGTCCGGGCGAAGCACGACGGACCGGGTGAAGGACACGGTCGGTGACGCGAAGGAGTCGGTGCAGGGTACCGCATCGAACATTGCAGCGGGAGCCCGCGAGAAGACGAGCGACCTTGCGGAACGGGGTCGTGAAAAAGCTCATGAGCTCGGGGACAGGGCACAGCACATGGCGCGGACGCGTGCCGACGAGCAGAAGGACCGTGTGACGAACGGTATCCGCACGTTCGCGGACGCCCTGCGCCGCGGCTGCGACGACCTGTCAGCGGACCAGAACCAGTACCGCCCGCTGCTGAATACCGCCGCGGATCGCGTGGAAGGTGTGTCGCGCTACCTCGAGCAGCGCGACGTGGACGCGCTGACGAGCGATGTGCGTCGGTTCGCACGTGAGCATACGCCGCTCTTCCTCGGTGGCGCGTTCGTCCTCGGCTTCGCCGCGTCGCGGTTCCTGAAGAGCTCGCCGGATCAGGTCAGGCGGGACCGGACTTCCTACGGATACGAGGATGACATGAGCCGCGAGCGTTTCGATCGCATGCTCCCGGAGACAGGCACCGTCGATCGCGCCGCAGCAAGCGCCAACGTGGAGTCACGCGCCGGCTCGAGTGCATTCGAAGATGGCACCAGCCGCGGGGGCCGGTATGAGTGAACGATCGGAGCGCGAGATCCGGGAGAGCATTGAGACCACGCGCGCGCGGATGGGCGAAACGATCGAGCAGATCGGTGACCGCGTCAATCCGGAGCGGGTGAAGGCGGAGCTGAAGGCACGAGCACGCGAGCAGATCCATGAAGCGAAGGACAATATGAAGCGGAAGGCGAGGAACACCATGCGCGATGTCGAACACGGGGTCAGCGATACCGGCCGCGGTATATGGGCCACTCTCAGGGAGAACCCGGTGCCAGCCGGCATGGTGGGCGTAGGACTGGCGTGGCTGATTGCCAACCGGCGGGAAGCCGATGATCGCCACTACGAATATGAGACATACAGCACCGGTCCGGCGGTTCCGTACCGGCCTGGTCATCATACGGGCTCGCAGTTCAGCGAGCTGGGTCACCGTCCTGCTGGCGCCGCAGGTGAGTACAGCGCGCCGCGCAGCCAGGCGGAGGCGGGTGAGTATGGCGCGACGGGTGGATACGGTGTCAGCGGAGTACACGGCGGCTCTACGGGCTACGAGGGCCGGGTGGATGCGCGTAGCGCGGGCTATACGGCAGGCGCGGGCAGCGAGCAGTGGCGCGACGATGATCGGGGCTCCGAAGGGATCCGCGAGAAGGCGTCCGATGTCATGCACCAGGCGGGAGAGCGTCTGGGTGACGCGCGGGAACGGGTCGGCAGTGCGCTGCACGGTGCGCAGGAGCGTGTCGGCGAAGCCGTGCACGGCGGGCGGGAGCGTGTGAGCGGCTGGGGCCAGGAGGCGAAGCAGCGCGCCCGGCGCGCGGAGCATCGTGTCGAAGAGTCGCTGCGTGAGAACCCGGTGGCGGCGGGGGCGATGGCGCTCGCGATCGGTGTGGCCGCGGGTCTGATGATCCCGGAGACGGACCGGGAGCGCGAGGTAATGGGTCGGACGCGCGACCGCGTGCTCGACAAGGCCGGGGACGCCGTGCGCAGCCGCGCCGAGGAGCTGCACGAGAAGGCGCGTGACGCCGCGGGTGAGACGGCGCGCAAGGCCGTCGATGAGGTGTGGCCGGGTAGCGATAGCTCGGATGGCTCAGAGACCGTGGGCTACTCCGAGCCGCGGAGGTAATGATGGCTCAGCTATCACAGAGTGGCCGCGAACTCCACCCGGAGCGATACGACCTGGACAATGACGTCGGACTGAAGACGCTGCTCGGACGGCTGAATCAGGATGCGTCGCAGTTCGTCCATGACGAGCTCGAGCTGGCCAAGCTCGAGCTGCGTGAAGTCGCGGGTGCGCTCTCGAGCGACGTTCGTGAGGCCGGCCAGACGCTGGCGAAGGATCTGGCGAAGGTCGGTGTGGCGCTGTCGCTCGCGCTCATGGCCGGCCTGGCACTCACAGCCGGAGCCGTGCTCGGCATCGGCCGGCTGCTGGGCGACGCGTTCTGGGCCGGTGGCCTGATCGTCGGCGTCGTCCTGCTCATTGCTGCCGCAATGGCGGGGAAGAGCGCTGCCAGCGACGCACGCAGCAGTGAGGCGCTGCGCCTGGAGAAGACGCGGCGGACCGTGCGCCGCGATAAGGAGGTGCTGGCCGACGAGCTGCGCGAAACGAAGGAATTTGCGCAGCGCGGGGCGCGCGAATTCAAAGAGCATGCGACGGGCGCACCTTCAACCGAGCACCACCACTGACCATCGGGCGGGCGCAGTCGAAAGGCTGCGCCCGTTCTGTTTCCTCGACCTCCCCCCGCCGTTCCGTTATTTTCCGGCGTACCGACACAGGAACGGAAATCATGCGACGCAGCATACTCATAGCGCTGGCCATCATTGCATCGTGCGCAGTTGTCCTCGCGGCGGCCGTACTCCTCCTGCCGGCGGAGCGCGTCGGCGCGTTTGCTGCCGCGCAGGCTTCCGCGGCGCTGGGTCGCGATGTGGAGGTCGAGCGGTTCGGCGTGCGGCTGTTCCCGCGGCCGGCCGTAGCGCTGGAGAACGTCCGTGTCGGTCGCTCGACCCGGCCCGACTCAACGCTCGCAAGCGCAGAGCGTGTGGAGCTCCGACCGCGGCTCCTGCCGCTGCTGCGGCGCAGGATCGTGATCGACGAGATCGTGCTCCAGCGGCCGTTTCTCCACATCGATGTCACGGCGGGCGAGACCGGCGACCTCACCGCCCGTTCCGACAGCGCTCCGGCGGGGTCGGGGACCGCTGCTGCGGAGCTGGACATCCGCCGGGTCCGCATCACCGATGGAACGGCCATCTATCGCGATACGGCCAATGCCACGGCCGTCAGCCTGACGGGAATCACCCAGACGCTGAAGCTGTCGGGTTCGGTCACCGGCGGAGCGCTGACACGCGTCGCTGCGTCGGGCGAGCTCGCCATTGCCGACATGGACATCAGCGCACCGTCGGTGATCGCGTGGCCGCTGCGTGACCTCCGGCTGCACGTTGCGCACGATGTCCTCATTGATCGGGATGCAGACCGCGTGGCCGTGGACGAGCTGACGGTGACGTTGCAGGAGCTGGCGCTCGACGTCACCGGTACGGTCACGGCGATGACGGACTCGCTCGAACGACGGCTCGATCTGCGTGCACAGACGGGATCGGTCGATGTCGCGAAACTGATCGCGTCGCTGCCGCAGGCTCTGCTCGAAAGCAGCGGCGGCGATGTCCTGACCGGCGCCGACGGCTTCGCCCGGCTCGATGTCGCCGTCAACGGCCGGGCGGGTGCCGGTGCAATCCCCGATGTGGCCGGCGTGCTCACGCTGGAGGACGCGGCGCTCGCGCGCGGCCGGCACGGCACGATCGCGAGCGGCCTGAACGGAAGCGTCGCGTTCTCGCTGGATTCACTGTCGAGCGGCGGCATCACCGGCAGCGTGCTCGGTGAGCCTGTGCGCGTTGCGCTGAGCGTGCACGATCTCGCCGCTCCCACCGGCCGTGTCAGCATACAGGCGGCGCTGGCGCTCGCGGAGGCGCGGAAGCTCGGCCTGATGCCGGACAGTGTGCAGGGCAGCGGCCGCGTGGCTGTGGACATCACCGCGAACGGCTCGCTGGTGGAGCCCGCCGAGGCCGTGCTGAGCGGCAGCGTCGATCTCACGGGCGTGCAGCTGGACGTCGCCTCGCTCCGGCAGCCGGTGCTCGTGCAGCAGGGCCGGATCTCACTGGACGGTCGCATGGCAGCTGCAGAGGACCTGCGCGCCACCATTGGTCAGAGCGACGTCGCGCTCGATTTCGCGGCGACGGAGTGGCTGCCCTATGTGCTCGGCGACACGCTGCGCGCGCCGACGATCACGTTCGATGCCCGATCGGCATCGTTCGACGCCGACGAGATATTCGGTGTGGAACCTGACACTTACACCTACGGCGAGCTGTTCTTCGCCCGCCTGGCCGACCGTGCGATCGACGGGAAGACGGCTGCGCAGGCGGCCGAAGAAGTGGGTCTCGGCATGCCCGAAGTGCCTCCGATGACCATGGACGGCCGTATCCGCGCGACGCGTTTCGTGCGCGGCGCGGTACCGTTCAATGACGTCGACATCACGATCGCGGCGCGCGCACGTGAAGTGGATGTGCGGGCGGCGAGCTTCCGCATGATGGGCGGCGGTATCCACATGACCGGGCGGCTCGGTCTCGCCGGCGGCAACGCGACGGCCGGCTCTACCCAGCCGCTGGCGCTCGACTACACAATCAACGACGTGGCGGCCGGACAGTTCCTGGAGCGGTTCACCACGTTTCGCGATCACCTGACCGGCGACCTGCTCGTGGCCGGTTCCATGAGCATGGTTCTCGATGAACATCTGCTGCCCGTGCGCGAGAGTGTGAGCGGCGCCGGTACCGCGGCCATTATCGACGGTGAGATCGTCAACTGGCCGCTGCTGCGCGCACTCGGCGATCGCATCGGTGTCGCGCAGTTCGACACGCTCGCGTTCAGCGACTGGAGCGGTCGCTATCGCGTCGCGGGGCCGAAGGTCGTGCTGGAAGAGAGCATGCTGCAGTCCGGCGAGCTCGGTGTGCGTGCGGCCGGCTCGTTCGATCTGAACGGTAGTCTGGATCTCGGTGCCACGCTCTACATGCCGCCGCAGTGGACTGCGCGGGTGCCCGGCGCCCCTGCAGCGTTCCTGACGAGCGCAGCTGCCGGCGACGACGGCCGCGTTCCGATCGGCGCGCGCTTCACCGGCAGCGCGCGTGACCCTTCCGTCAGTCTCGACATGTCGGAAGCAGGGACGCGCATTGCCAATGCAGCGCGCGAGGCCGCGGAGAGGGAAGCACGCGAGGCGGCGGAGCGTGCAGCGGGTCAGGTGGCGGACCGGATCGCAGACCGGCTGCCGCCGCGGGACTCAATGACAGCCGCAGCGGACTCCGCAAAGAAGAAGGTCGAAGCCGAAGTCGTGAACCGGCTGAGGCGGATCATCAAGCCGGGTGGGAACTGAGCGGATCTGAGCAAACCCGCGTGCGCGTGCGAATCACGTTCATCAGTCGTCGTCGTCGTCATCCTGCCGTCGCTTGAACGGCACGTACTCGGCGGCGGCAATCTGCGTCGTCCAGCGTTCCTCCAGCTCCGCCATCATCTCCGTGGGGTCCGCGCTTCCGCGGAGCCGGACCACCGCCTCGAAGCGCTGCATCCCGCTCTCCGACGATTCCGGCTTCGTGAAGTGCCATTCCTTGGCCACACCGCTGAGCGACAGCTCGACCGCTCGCTGTGCCTCGTCGGCTTCGGGGGCATGGACGACCAGGATGCCGTCGGCCTCCAGGTCCTCATCCTCCGCGAGTGCCCGCGCCCGCGCGATCGGCGGAGGATGCGTCAGCAGGGCCGTGTCGCCCATGTTGAGCGCCGCACCGGCGCCGTTCATGATCCCGTAATCGAAGCGCCAGAGTGCAAGCACGACCAGGTTGAACGCGAGCGACAGTGAGAGGGCGATGTCGAGTGCATGGACGGCCGCGGCGAGTCCGAGGCCGAGCGACAGCAGTACGTAGACCGCGTCCTTCGGCTCGTTCAGCTTCTGCCGGAACCGGACGCCCGCCACGATGCCGGCGAGCGCGAACGCCAGCGCGAGGCTGTTCTTCACGACCAGCACCACGCCCGCAACCACGATCGGCAGCACAATGATCGTCTGCACGAGGGACGGGTCGAACCGCAGCCGTCGCGTGTGCATGTAGATCCCCGCTACCGGCAGTGCGAGTGCTGTTGCGCCGAGCGCAGTGAACATCGTCAGCCACAGCCGGCCGAACGGGCCCTCCCAGGGAACGGGCGGCGGCGCCACCTGCGCCGGTGTCCTGTCGAACGGATCGACAGTCCCGAGGTTCCCGATCGGTGCAGCGATGGCATCCTGCGCGCCCGGCACATACCGGATGAGCAGCAGCCCAAGGGCAATCAGGGCGCCGTAGTACAGAAGGAGCGGGATGACAGGAAGGCGCCGGCGCGTACGCATGCGCACGCCGCGACCCTCCTTGGACCTTCGCACGAGACGCTCGAGCATGTTTTTCCTGTTGTGATCGTCAGCAGACGCTCGAGGGGCTGTGCAGGCCCCGTGCCGCAGACCGAAGCGGTGGCCGTCTCGGGGCGAAACCGCCTCGCCCTGGCGGGCTACCAGCCTGACGAAACTACGGTGAAACGCCCGACGTGCTGCCTGCCGGCCGGGGTGGAGACGTGGAACAGGTAGACTCCACTCGCGACGCGGTGATTGCCGCGGCCGCGCAGATCCCACAATGCCGTGCCGTTGCCGGCCGGATCGTCGTGCACGATCACATCGACCAGCACACCGGAGAGAGTGTAGATCCGGATGGTAGCCTGTACCGGCAGATTCACGAACTGAAGCTGCTTGAACTCCGGCGAGCGATCGAAACGGCTGACCGAGTAGTATGGATCGGGCACGGTGTGCACCCGTGTCAGATCGGGCGGGGTGCCGGCCAGGTCACCGGGCGTGTTGACCACGGCCTCGAGCCGCAGCCCGGGCACGGCCGGATTGCTGCCGGTCGGCATGAAGCTGTACGTGCCGTCACCGGCGCGGGAGACGGCGCCGTTGTACGTGCGCAGCGTCCACACGCCGCTGGTCAGGGGACTCCCGAGGAACAGATACGGCTCGCCATTGATGTAGAGGCCGAATCCGGTTCCATCAGCGATCAGGTCGCCGCTGATATCGACCGGCTCGAGCACCGGCTGTGGCGAGAGCGGACGCGCAGCCCGGGCGAACTGATCGATCTCGTTGGCGGGTGATGTCTCGAGCCCCTCGAGGTAGTAGAAATCGCCGTACGTAAGCACACCGTCAGCGTCGGCGTCCGTGAGGAAGCCGTAGCTGGCGCGCACTGCCGGCGAGAACGGCACCGGCACATCGTGCGTGACGTCGATCACGCTGTCGAGACCGGCCGTGCCCCAGTAGAGCCGCACATCGGCCGCACGCGTCACGCCGAGGACGGTGCCGTAGAACCGGCGGAAGATATGTTCGGACAGGCCGCGGTACGGCGCCATCGGCTGAGCGACGGCAGCGGGCTCACCCGCCGGTGCGGCCAGTCCCAGGTACGGGGTCGGCTGGAAGATCGCAGCAATGCCGTCGAGCGTCCCGTGAGACAGGATGTCCGCGGTGGGGTGTGGCGCCGCCTCGGTCTCGCCCGTGAACCAGCGTGAGCCGCCCGCCCAGCCCGATGCGGGCGGGTCGGCGGCCGTGCTGTACCAGAACCCCGGCTGCTTGTATGCCCAGTTGGAGTGCAACGAGTTCCAGTGCGGCCGGTCGACCTCGATCGTCGCCGTCAGCTGCGCGGCGACGGGCGGTGCGTCTACGCCGCGCTGCCGGAAGCTCGCAAGCAGGTCCGGATCGGACTCCAGGCGCACGGTCGGCAGCTCGACGCGCTCGATGGTGCCCGGCGCTGCCTGCGTCGTGCGGTTTGTGAACCGGACGGTGGCATGTTCGCCGTCGACCGTCAGGTGGTACGTCGCAATCGTGCCGTTCGGGTAGTAGCCGGGCACGATGCTGTCGATCCGTATCCCGGCGGACCCGCGTGCGAGCAGGTGTCCCGCGATCACCGTCAGGTCACCGTTGAGCAGCGTCGTCGGCGCCTGTGGTCCGTCGAACGTCCCGGTGAGCGGATCGATGGCGGGCGTAGCGCCCGGCAGCAGAGCAGTGCGTCCGAACAGGCCGACCGCGACGTCGGCCGCCGTCGTGCTGCTGGCAACCGAGCGCGGCATGATGTGCTTCACTTCCGACGTCGATTCCAAGGACGTCGGCGACGACTCCAGGCTGTTGATGTCGAACGCGGTGACACGGTAGTAATACCGGAACCCGCTTCTGACCTCGGTGTCGATGAAGGCAAACGGAATGCCGGTGTCGTTGAGCGGGAGTGCAGTACCATTACGCTGCGCTTCAGCCAGAGCCGTGTCCGCGTCGATGATGATCGGGCTGCCGTTCGCCAGCTCCGTCACCGTGCGGTACTGCACCAGGTCGCCGGTGAGTGGCACGTCGCGCACTTCGTCGCACGACGTACCGTTGATGTGGTCCGGATCCGTACGGCACAGCGCGTCCGTGAACACGGTGCCCCTTGAATCGAACTGTGCGATCAGCTCCATCGCATCGGGCGACACACCGCGGTAGATCCGGTAGCCCTCGACGTCGTCGCCGCGGTAGTTCGGATCGTACAGAGGGCTCGCAGGGTCGCTCGCGAGCGGAAAGAAGGGATCGCCGACAGCTTCCGTCGCGCTGGGCTCCCACACCACGGTGACACGGTCGTCGCTGGCGACCAGATAGAACGGCGGCGGCTCGGGGGCGGCCGGCATGACGAAGCGATTGTCCGCGAGCGTCTGCGCCACGAGCGCCTTGCCGAGGAGTGAGCCCGGCACCACCTCCGCGCTACGCTGCTCGACAGCTTCGCCGGCAGCCGGACACCCGGGCGTGGATATCCAGCCCGCGCCGACCTCGATGGGTCGGATCGGGTTCGTGCCGCAGCCGGGTGAGAGCGTCGGGAGGCCGGGCGGATTAACCGCGCCGGCACCCACGCTCAGCAGCGGCGTTTCGACCGTGGACGCCGCAAACATTGCGATGACGACGGTTTCGCTCTCACCGGGTCCCAGCGAGAATGGACCCGTGGACATAATGCCGCGCACGTCGCTCGGCGCCTGTGTCATGTAACACCAGCGCAATGTGTCCGCCCCGGGAATCATGCAGTTCGGATCCGCATACTTCTGAGGATCCAGATTCAGTGATGCGTAGCGCCACGCCTTCTGTACTGAACCCGGTGCGGGGAAGGCACCGCCGCTCGTCAGCGAGTTGACGCTCGTCAGCCCGCGTTCGCGGCCCGTGACCGGATCCTCCGGTGTCCGGAGGAACTTCATGCCGATCATGCCGGGGGATCGTTTCATGAACGGCGAATGGAACTGGGCGGGCGGGTACTCGAAGAAATCCTCCACGAAAGTCGACTGATACGCGAGCATCATGTCGAACGGCGTGACCGCCGTCAGGTGGTTGCTCGAGTAGTAGATCCCGATGTCCGGATCAGCGGACCACGTGAAGTACAGCGAGTCCATGCGCCAGCCGGCATCCGGCAGACGGTCCTGACCTGCAAAGAGGCGTTCCTCCGACAACGTCTGGAATCGCGGATTGTCGGTGACGTTCGTGATGCGGAACACGAAGAAGATCGTCGCGTCATTGCCGTCCGGGTAATTCCACGCGAGGCTGCGCTGTTCGACGAGAATGCCCATCGGGTGGGAGCGCCCATTGGTGCCGCGCGTCGGATCGCCATCCCAGTATGCGGCCCAGGTGTCCTGTCCGGAGGCGGTCTTCTGCCCGATGAGTGATGGGTGGAAGATCGAGCTGTCGCGGATGACGGACGTAAGCGACGGAAAGTCCGGAGCGAAGCCCGCGGTCAGCCACTCGCCGGCAGGGCTGCCTCCCCTGCCGTCGAAGAAGCCCGCGACCGGGGCCCCGCTGGCAAGCAGCCCGCTGGCATCATGGAACAGGGCGCCCGTCGTGTCACCGGACCAGACGAAGCAGTCGGGCGTAACGCTCGCCTCGCGCTGAGCTGCAGTGCAGCCGGGCCCGGCCGTAACGATGCCGGTGACCTGGATGCCGGAACCGAACATGTAGTTGTCGTGTGTATCGGCCGGCCACAGGAAACCCACTATGAACGGCGCATGGATCACATCGGCGCAGATGTAGCCCGAGTTTATCAGCGGACAAACGACCTGGTTCTCTCTAACGATGGCAATCGGCGACGTTGCGAGCGTGAACGCGCTCGCGACCTGCGCCGGTTGCGCAATCGGCTTCGGCGTCGGAACCTGGCCTTCGACCACAGAGGGCAGGACGAGCAGGAGGAAACCGAGTCCGAGGGAACCGGCCATGCGGACGCAGGAGCGTCGCGCACACAGCATGGCACGGGTCACCGCGTCGGAGCGGATAAGAGGCATTGAAACTCCAGAATGGCCGAACGTCCAGAAGTATGGCGTGACCAGTTGATCGGACAGAGCCCGAGGCCGGGATCGTTGGTTCACTGCTCCCCTGAAGAACGTGCCAGCGGCGGCGCACGGGACACTGCACTTGCGTGCCTCGCTGTGGCGCTGCACATCTCCCTCTATCGCCTTCCTCGAGCCGGGGTGCCCGCCATGATCCAGCGTCGTCAGTTCCTCGCCGGCAGCGGTATTGCCCTCGCCGGTCTGTTCCATGACCGGAGCGCACTGAACGCGGCCATCTCGCGACTGGCGCCCGTACGCTCCGGCGATGACGCAGCGCGATTGCGCGAGGAATACATGCTGAGCCCGGGTCTGCTCTACCTGAACCACGGCTCGATCGGCACGATCCCGCGCGTAGTGCACGAAGCACACGTGCGGCGTCTGGCCGAGTGCGAAACGAACCCGCACGTCCATATGTGGGGCGACGTGTGGGTGGAGGCACTCGCAGCGACGCGGAGCGCGGTCGCGGGCTTCGTGAGCTGCGAGGTGGATGAGGTGGCGCTCACGCACAACACGACGGAGGGCTTCAACGTGCTGGCGCAGGGCCTGCCCCTGGGCGCTGGCGATGAGGTACTCTTCAGCTCCCTGAACCATCCGAGCGCATCGGAGCCCTGGCGCTATTACGCGGCGCGGCGCGGGTATGCGGTTCGTGAGTTCGACATCCCGTTCGAAGATCTGCCGGACATGACCGTTCAGCAGTTCGTCGCACTGCACGAGCGTGAGATCCGGCCGGAGACGCGCGCACTGGTTTTCCCGCACATCGACAACGTCGTGGGTGTCCGGCATCCGACGCGGGAGCTCACGGACGCTGCCCGCCGTGCGGGTGTGGAGTTCGTCGCGGTCGACATCGCGCAGTCGCTGGGCATGGTGCCCGTGGATGCTGCCGCGGAAGGTGCGGATTTCTACGCGGCGAGCCCTCACAAGTGGGTGCAGGCGCCGAAGGGGCTGGGTTTGTTGATCGTGAAGCGGGCCGTGCGCGACCGACTGGATCCGCTGTGGGTGAAGCGCCCGCGTTCCGCGATGCCGGATACGGCCGAGGTGTTCGAGGATTACAGCACGAGGAACCTGCCGGCCGTGCTGGCGCTCGCTGATGCGATCAAATTTCAGCGCGGGCTGGAGTCGGCCGGCGGGAGCGCGCGCCGGCTGGAGCTGGCACGGGCGTTCATGGCGCGCGTCGATGCCACGCCGTTGCTGGCGTGGCGCTCGCCGCGCGACGCCGATCTGGCTTCGTCACTGTTCGCGGTCGGACTGCGTGACGCTGATGCGCGGGACGTGGAGAGGCGGCTGGCAGCCGGGCACGATATCATGGTGCGGCCCTTCGGACCGCCACTGAATACGCTGCGGGTTTCGCCCAACCTGATCAACACGGAAGCCGATGCCGACCGATTCGTTGCTGCACTGACGACGTGAGTGGCGCTGCGCCGGCAAACTGCCGGCACAGCGCCAGCGGCCTGCGTCAGATATCGATCTCCGTCACACCACCATCCCGGCCCTCATCGGGCGCCGGTGTCACGGCCGGTGCTGGTGCCGGCGGCCGCCCGGGCGCGGCGGCTTCCGCGAACATGATGCGCCCCTCCTGAAGCGACGCACCGCGCAGTGCGATCGCGAGCACGTGCCCGAGATCGGCCACGGCATGGAACGTCATCTGTGAGCGTACCTCGTCGGGCAGGTCGTCGAGGTGTGGCTCGTTCGCTTCCGGAATGATGACCTCGCGAATGCCAGCACGATAGGCACCAAGCACCTTCTCCTTGACGCCGCCGATCGGCAGTACGCGTCCGTTCAGCGTGATCTCGCCGGTCATCGCGACATCGCTGCGCACGGGCCGGCCGCTCAGTGCGGACGCGAGCGCCGTAGCCATCGTGATGCCGGCCGACGGGCCATCCTTCGGAATGGCGCCGGCGGGAACGTGAATGTGCAGCTCCACGTCCTTGAACGCTTCCTCGGGAATGCCGAGACGGTCGTGATGCGTCTTGGCGTACGTGAGCGCGGCGCGTGCGGACTCCTTCATGACGTCACCCAGCTGACCGGTGAGGATCAGCTTGTCGCGGCCGTGTGATGCGCTCGCCTCGACGAACATGATGTCGCCGCCCATCGGCGTGTAGTACATCCCCGTCGCCGTTCCGATGCTGTCCTGCTGTGCCGCACGCTCGGGGTATACGCGTGCGCGGCCGAGGAGCGGCTGCACATCGTCCTTCGCGATCACCACCTGCTTCACTTCGTCGACCGCGATGCGGCGCGCGGCCTTGCGCGCGACCTTGCCGAGCTCGCGCTCGAGCTGACGCACACCCGCCTCGCGCGTGTACTCGCTGATCACGCGCTCGATGGCATCGTCCTCCAGCACGAGCTGCTGCTCACGCAGCCCGCTCTCCTCTTTCTGCCGCGGCAGCAGGTAGCGCTTCGCGATCTCCAGCTTCTCCTGCTCCGTGTAGCCGCTGAAATCGACGGTCTCCATACGGTCGAGCAGCGGCGCCGGTATGCGGTCACGCCAGTTGGCCGTAGCGACGAACAGCACCTCGCTGAGGTCGAACGGTACGCCGAGATAGTGGTCGACGAATGCATGGTTCTGTGCGGGGTCCAGCACCTCGAGCAGCGCCGATGCGGGGTCACCCTGCATCGACACGCCGAGCTTGTCCACCTCGTCGAGCAGGAACACCGGGTTCTTCGTGCCCGCCTGCCGCAGACCCTGGATGATGCGGCCCGGCATCGCTCCGACATACGTGCGACGATGACCGCGGATGTCCGCTTCGTCACGGGCGCCGCCCAGCGCGATGCGGACGTACTTGCGACCGAGCGCACGGCCGATCGACTTCGCGATCGACGTCTTGCCGACGCCGGGCGGGCCGACGAAAAGCAGGATCGGACCACGCCCCACTGCGCGCGCCTTCGCCTTCTTCTTCTGCGTATCGACGTCGAGCTGCTCAGGGTCGGCCTCGCCCTCGCGCTTGATGCGCTCCTCCTCGTCTTCCTCGCCGTTGCCGCGCGGCGTCGCGTATGCGCGCGACAGGACATCGTCCGCTTCCGCGACCACGTCCTCCGCCGCTTCCTCCGCCGCCATCTCCATCTGGAGCTTGCGCACCGCCAGGAACTCGAGCACGCGGTCCTTCACATCGTGGAGGCCGTAATGGTCCTCGTTCAGAAACTGCTCCGCCTGCACCAGGTCGATCTCATCCTCCGTTCGGCTGCCCCACGGCAGCTCCGTGACGAGATCGAGGTACGTCCGCAGGACCTGGTATTCCGCCGACTGCGGGTTCGTCCGCTCGAGCCGGCTGAGCTCCCGCTGGATCTCGTGACGTGCTTCGTCGCTCAGCTCGAGCTTCTCCACACGCTCGCGCAGCTCCTCCAGATCGCTCGCCTCGTCGCCCTCGCCCAGCTCCTGCTGGATCGCCTTCATCTGCTCACGCAGCACGATCTCGCGCTGCCGCTCGCCCAGCTCCTCCTGCACCTTCTGCTGGATCTCCTCCTGCGCCTCCAGCCGGACCAGGTCGCGCTCTACGCCGACCAGCACGCGCCGCATCCGCTCCGCGACGGGCAGAAGCTCCAGCAGCTCCTGCTTCTCCTTCGCCGGCTGCTCCAGGTAGAACGCGACCATGTCCGCGAACGCACCCGGTTCCTCAACACCCTGAACGATCTGCGCGAGCGCCTCCGGCGGCATGCCGCGGCGGCGACCCAGCTCCGCCGCGCGTTCCCGCAGCTCGCGGTCGAGGGCGATGAACGCCGCATCGCGCGCTTCGGGCGTCTGCTCCTCTTCGATGATCCACACATCGGCCTCGAGCATCGCCTCGCCGACACGCTCGTAACGCAAAGCCTTCGCACGCTGTACGCCCTGTATCAGTAGCTGGAGCCCCGCCGGCGTACGCTGCACCTGCAGGATCCGCACGATCACCCCCATCTCGTACAGCACCGACGGCGACGGCTCATCGACGTTCTCGCGCTGACACACCGCGAACAGCCGGCGCTCCCCCTCCAGCACCTTTTCCACCGCCTCGAGCGTACCCGCACGGCCCGCGCTGATCGGTACGGCAACGCCTGGCAGCACGACCGTCTCCCGCATCGGCAGCACAGGCAGCTTGATTCTCTCAGCCATCTTCACCCTCGATTCCCTGACGTCCCGCCGTGCTGACGGGATCTGTGTAACTCACGCCCATGAGGGGCATGGACCCTGCCAGCCCGACGTCGCCTGCCGAAACCCGTTGGCGCACAGCGTAATGCCGGGCGGCCCCCTCGGCGCACCGGAATCCGCGTCCCGCGTCCCATGGCCCGGCCTGCCGCTCTGGCAGGTCGCCGCAAGCGGGGCGGACGTCGACGCCGGGACGGGGCCACACACGCTGAGACCGCATGCAGATGCGGCAGACCTCTTGCGTAGAAGGGCGAATCAGAAATAAGAGCAAAGAGGCGAACAAGATGACGAACCGACGATATATGCCGCCGCCGCTCGTGGCGGCGCTGGTGTGGGCGGCGAGCGCGCTGCCGGCCGGAGCACAGACTGTGACCGCGACGGCAGGGGAGCGCTACGCTGCGAACGGCCTCGTGCGCACGCTCGCGGGTGCCAACTGGCGCGAGCTGTGGACCACGCCTGTGCGGGTGCCCGTGCTGAACCTCGATACGACGGCTGGCGGGCTTACACCCGAGCGGACGGGCGGCCGGCAGAGCAAGACGCTGCATTTCCAGGGAGCGGACGGCCACCTTTACATCTTCCGGTCGGTCGAGAAGTTCCTGCACGGCGAGGCTCTGCCTGCGGCGCTGCGCAACACGCCGGTAGGCGATGTCGTGCAGGATCAGATCAGCCAGCTGCTTCCGGCGGCGGGGCTGATGGTCGGCCCGCTGTACGAGGCGGCGGGCCTGCTGCACCCGTGGCCGACGCTGGTGGTGCTGCCGGATGACCCGAAGCTGGGGGAGTTCCGCGAGGAGTATGCGGGCATGATCGGGCAGTTCGAGGAGAATCCGCAGGAGGGGCCGGACGACACGCCGGGCTTCGCGGGCTCATCGAAGCTTGTCGGCGTGGACAACTTCCTCGAGCGACTGGATGAGACGTCGGAGCATCGAGTGGATGCGGCCGAATATCTGGCCGCGCGGCTGATCCAGTTCATGGTCGCCGACACGGACCGTGGCGGCGACCAGTGGCGTTTCGCGGAGTTCGACAATCCCGCCGGGGCAGGATCGCTATGGCGTCCGGTCGCCCGGGACCATGACTTCGCGTTCATGAAGCCGGAGGGCCTGATGGGCTGGATCAGCCTGAAGGCGTGGCCGAAGCTCGCGCACTTCGACGGAACGTTCGAGCCGCTGGCGGCACTGACGTACATGACGCGGGACATGGACCGCCGACTGCTGTCGGAACTGCCACGTGAGCGCTGGGACAGTGTCGTCACGGCGTTGCAGACGCAGCTGACCGACGACGTGCTGCGTGCCGTCGCGGGCCGACTTCCGGACGAATGGGAGCCGCTCGCGGCGGACGAGCTGTTCACCGGCCTGCAGGCCCGCAGGCAGGGACTTGATGAGGTAGCGGCCGAGTTCTTTGCGATGGTCTCGCATGAGGCGGATGTGCATGCGACTGCGGAAGCGGAGCTGGCCGAGGTGGAACGCCTGCCCGATGGCAGCGTCGAGATCCGTCTGTTCGGCCCTGACGCAGTGGCGACGAGGCCGGTCGCAGCCGTCAGTCCGAGTCCGCCGTCCGATGGTGTCGAGCGCTCGACCGCGGCGTCTGGCGCGGCGCCCTGGTTCCAGCGTCGCTTCCTGCCGTCCGAGACGCGCGAGGTCCGGCTGTACATGCTGGGTGGCGATGATGTGGTGCGGGTGACGGGCAGCGCGCCACAGAGCATTCGCGTGCGCGTGATCGGTGGCGGCGGTGACGATCTGCTGCTGGACTCGTCCGCAGTCGCACAGGGCGGCTGGGCCACGCGTTTCTATACGGCTCATGGTGATGACCGCGTGGTGCGCGGGGCCGGCACACGCGTCGACGCGCGTGATTTCGACGAGGTGCTGCCCGGTCGGCCGCTCGACCTGGCAGAGCATGCTCCTGACCCGGACGAGGAGTCGGCTGAAGAGGATGACGAGAATGCGGCCGATGACGAAGAGGCCGGCGCCGAGGACCCCGGGCTCGAAGAAGCCGTCGCGGACCGCCTGCAGCGTCCGGCGTACAGGGACTGGGGTCGCACCTCCGGCTTCCGACCGGCAGCGGATTTCCGCAGCGGCTCCGGCCTGCTGATCGGCGCAGGCGCCGGAATCACGCGTTACGGCTTCCGGCGTGACGATTACAAGTACCGGCTGGACGCGCAGGCCCTCTATTCGCTGGACACGGGTGGCTTCGGTGTGGAGCTGTTCGGCGACTACCATCCGGAGAATACGCGCCTTGGCCTCTCCCTGGATGCGAGCGCGACGCAGTTCGAGACGTTCCGGTTCTTCGGGTACGGTAATGATACCGATCAGCTCGAGGGCATATCGGCGCGGGTGTATCGCGATCAGCTGACTGTGCGGCCCGCGGTGTACTGGGGCACGGAGAGCACGTACTTCGGTGTCGGTCCGATCGTGCGGTACGGCAAGGCCAACTATGAGGATGGCAGCCCCATTGCGCTGCTGCGACCGGCAGGTGTGGACGCGTTCGCGCAGGCGGGCGGCGCAGCGCAGCTGCGCATCGATCGCGGCGATCACGTGGGTGCGGATGCGCGCGGCTTCTCTCTGGAGGCCGGCGCTACGGCCTATCCCGCACTCCTCGACGTGACCGACGCATTCGGCAGCACGCACGCCGTCGCGCGGGCGTGGGTTCCGCTCGGCTGGCCCTTCCTGGCACTGCGTGCGGGAGGCCGGAAGCTGTGGGGCGGATTCCCCGTGCACGAGGCGGCATTCCTGGGCGGTCGCACATCACTGCGCGGCTACGAGACGGACCGCTTCGCGGGTGACGCAGCGGTGTTCGGCAGCACGGAGCTGCACGCTCCGCTCGGCACGATCGAGCTGCTCGTGCGCGGTGAGCTCGGGGTGTTCGGGCTGGCCGACGCCGGGCGTGTGTATGTCGATAGTGAATCACCGGGCGGCTGGCACACGAGCTATGGTGGCGGCGTATGGTTCTCGTCACTCGGCCATGCGCTCAGCCTCGCTTACGCGAAGGGCGAAACCGGCCGACTCTATCTTCGACTGGGAATGCCTCTCTGATGGCGCAACGTGAGCGCGTGCTCCGGTTCGAGGTACCGGAGCACGAGACGCTGGCCCGCATCTCCAATGCACCGCTCCCGTTCGGGCTCGAGGAGCAGTCGTCCGACCTGGATTTCTTCCGCGTCGTCTATTTCGACACGAGCACGGGCGATCTCGAGCGGAAGGGTGCGTCCGTGCGTCTCTCGATCCGACCGGATGAGACGCAGACGCTGTCGGTCGATGTCGGTGTGGCCGACGACGCGAATGCGTCCGTCACGCGCCGTCATGCGGAAGCGCGCGTGGAAGCGCTGCCGCCGATCCGGCTGTTCGCCGGTACGTCCGAGCCGGCGCGCATGATCCGCGCGCTCGTGGATCCCGCGCATCTGCGTCCGACCATCGAGATCGAGACCGTGCGCCGGCTCCGTCGTGCGGTCCTCCCCGGTGCCGAGGGCCAGACGATCGACTTCGCGTTCGATGCGGTCACCGTCCGCAAGGGCGATCTGAGTGGTGAGCTGGATGAGCTGGAGATCACGATCCGCGGAGACGCGCCGACGATCCGCGAGGGTCTGGTGGAAGCGGTGGAGGAGGCATACGGCATCCGGCTCATCCTGGCCGATACGGTAGCGCGCGCACGCGGACTTCTCGACAAGATGATGCTGTCGCGTCTCGAACAGGATGTCCGGGCGGCGCGCGAAGTGGCCGTAGTCGCACACGCGCAGGGGCGAATCGCGCTGTGCAGTGAAGGCGAGTCCCTGTACATACCCACGGGTCACGGCTCCGGACAGGAGGCCTGCCGCCGGGTGCTGCGTAACGTGTTCGGCCGCTCGCTCGGCCGGATCCGCCTGCTGGGGACCGCACCGGGAATGGAAACACGGCCGGGGCTGGAGGTATGGCTCGCGGAAGGCGTGTCGGGCGGCGAGGCGTGCAAGTGGCTGCCTATCGAAGTCGTGCTCGAGCACGTGGGCGCGCCGCAGCTGCGCGATGCACGCACGTTGGCGGCGCTGCACGCGGTCGCCCGCTCGGAGCTGGCTGCGCACAGCGCCGCCTCCGCGAACGGCGCCGTGCCGGGGACCAGCAACGCCGCGTATCCGATCTTCGAGAGAGCCGTATCCGCCGCGCGCGTTCCGGCGCTGCTGGAATCGATCAGGGCGAAGGATGTGCCCAAGGAGCTGCTGCTGAACCCGGAGCTCAGCAGGATGGCGTTCGACGAGCGCATTCTCGTGATCGCGGAGGACCCGCAGACACCGCTGCTGGAGCGCGTCCGCTTTCTCTCCATGTTCGGCACGCGCCTCGATGACTTCTTCACCACGCGCATTGCGGAGTTCAAGAAGCAGGTCGCGGCGGGTGACACCGACACCAGCATCGACGGCCTCACACCCGATGCACAGCTCGATGTCACCCGTATCCGTGCGCGCCGCATGTTCGACCGCGCCTACCGGCTGCTCACGGAGACACTGCTCCCGGAGCTCGATCGTCACGACATTCGCGTGCGGCGGTGGGCGGACCTCGGCAGGGAGGAACGCGACTTCCTCCGGCGCACGTACGAGCCGCAGGCCGAGGCCGTCCTGACCCCCGTGATCGCCGATCCGACGCATCCGTTCCCGCACATGCGGAACCTGCGCCCCGCCATCGCCGCGATCATGCGTCTTCCGGAGAGCACGGACGAGCACTTCGTGGCGATCGAGCTGCCGAGCGGCATGCCGCGCTTCGTGCAGCTGCCGAACACTCACGACTTCGTCCCACTCGAGGAGCTGATCCTCGCCTGGCTGCCCACGCTGTATCCGGGCCTGACGGTCGTCCAGGCCAATACGTTCCGCGTCGCCCGCAGTGCCGTCGTCGAGTTCGACGAGGAGCCGGAGGGCGGCGTGCTGGCGGCGGTGGAGGAGCAGGTAGCGCAGCGGCCGTTCGGCGAGGTGGTACGGCTGGAAGTGGAAAGCGCCATGTCCAACGCGATGCGCGACCGTCTCGTGCGTGAGCTGCAGTTCGAGCTGCCGGAAGTCATGACCGGCCTCTCGCATGACGACGTATACCCGGTGGAGCGGCTCGTCGATCTGGCCGCGCTCCGCGAGATCGCGGCGATCGACGTACCCGAGCTTCGGTTTGACAAGCTCGAGCAGACGACGCCGCTCGATCCGGATCGCCCGATATTCGATCAGCTGCGTGAGCGCGACGTGATGGTGCGCTTCCCGTTCGATTCGTTCGACGAGACCGTGGAACGCCTGCTCGATGAGGCTGCTGACGATCCGGACGTTCTCGCCATCAAGATCACGCTGTACCGCACGGACGCGAAGTCACGCCTGGTGCAGGCACTCGCGCGAGCGCGCGGCATCGGCAAGGACGCATTCGCGCTGGTCGAGCTCAAGGCCAGCTTCGACGAGCGCCGCAACATCGAGTGGGCACGATCGCTTCAGAGCGCGGGCATCCACGTGGTGTTCAGCCCGACAAGCATCAAGGTACATGCGAAGATCGCACTCATCGTGCGCCGCGAGGAGGACGGCATCCGGCGCTACGTCTATATCGGCACCGGCAACCTGAATGCGGCCACCGCGCGCGCCTACACCGATGTCGGTCTGCTGACCGCCGATCCCGAGCTGGCTGAAGAGGTGAACGACGTGTTCAACCTCCTCACGGGCTATTCGGGGGCGAGCGACTTCCAGCATCTGCTCGTGTCGCCGTTCACGATGCGCGACCGTTTCGTGGCGCTGATCGACCGCGAGATCGAGCATGTGAAGGCAGGGCGCGAAGGGCGGATCCGGATCCAGATGAACGGACTCGCCGATCGCCGCATGATCTCGGCACTCTATCGAGCCGCGCATGAAGGCGTGAAGATCGACATGATGGTGCGTGAGATCTGCTGCCTGCGGCCGGGCGTCGAGGGCGTGTCCGAGAACATCAGCGTCGTGAGCAAGCTGGGGCGGTTTCTCCAGCATCCGCGCATTTACTGCTTTCACAATGCCGGCGATCCGGAATACTTCTTCGGCTCCGCGGACTGGCGGCCGCGCAACCTGTCGAAGCGCGTGGAGGTGATCACGCCCATCCGGGCGCAGGAGCACAGGGATACACTCGATCGCATGCTCGACGAGATCCTGAACGATCCCGACGCGTGGACACTGCAGCCCGACGGCTCCTACGTTCGCGGTGATGAAGTGATCGCCGGATCCTGAGGTCCCCACCAGCTCGTCAGCGGTATCCTGACGCCTGAAGCTCGAACAGCTCCGCGTACCGGCCGCGCTGGGCCAGCAGCTCCTCGTGCGTTCCCATCGCTTCGATCTCGCCGTCGGCCAACACGAGGATGCGGTCGGCCATGCGGACACTGGAGAAGCGGTGTGAGATCAGCACCGCGCTCCGGCGATGGCTGAGCTCCTTGAAACGCTGGAACACCTCGAACTCGGCGCGCGCGTCCAGTGCGGCGGTGGGCTCGTCCAGGATCAGCAGCTGGGCATCGCGCATGTATGCGCGTGCGATTGCGATCTTCTGCCACTCCCCGCCGGAGAGGTCGACGCCCGTGCGGAAACGCTTGCCGATCACCTGATCGTACCCGGCCGGCAGACGGACGATGGTGTCGTGCGCGAGGCCGCGCCGGGCGGCGTCCTCGATGCGCGCATCGTCATCCAGCGCGCCGATGCTTCCGACCGCGATGTTCTCGCGGGCAGTCATGTGGAAGCGGACGAAGTCCTGGAAGATCACGCCCATGTTCGCGCGGACCTCTTCGAGGTCGTACTCACGCAGATCGTGGCCGTCCAGCAGGATCGCGCCCTCATCGGGATCGTAGAGGCGCGCGAGCAGCTTCACGACAGTTGTCTTGCCCGCGCCGTTCTCCCCCACCAGCGCCAGCACCTCGCCGGCATGCAGGGTGAAGCTCAGATGCCGGACTGCCCAGCGATCCGCACCCGGATAGCGGAAGCCGACATCGTCGAACACGAAGCCCTCGCGTATCGGCATCGGGAACGGTCGCGGATTCTCCGGTGAGCGGATCTCGGGCTCGATCTCGAAGAAGGAGAACAGGTCGTCGAGATAGAGAGCCTGACCCGCCATCTGTGAGAAGCCGACGAGCAGTCCCTCGAGGAGGTTGCGCAGGCGGCGGAACGATCCGGCGAGGAACGTGAGGTCGCCGATCGTGAACTGGCCCGCGAGCGTGCGCCACGCGATGTAGGCATACGCGACGTAGTAGCCGAGCGTGCCCACCGCCGTGAGCGCGCTGCCCCAGCCCGCACGACGGATGGCCAGGCGGCGGTTGGCGTGGTAGAAGTCCGTGGCGAGACGGCGGTAGCGTTCGATCAGGAACGGGTTCAGCCCGAAGATCTTCACTTCCTTCGCGGTGTCTACGCTCGCGCCCGTCTGTCGCACGTAATCGATCGCGCGACGCTCGGGCGTGCGCGCGTAGTTCAGCGAGTAGCTCTGCGCATTGAAATGGGCCTCGCCCAGGAAGGCCGGCACGAGTGCGATCAGCAGGAGGAGGATCAGCCACGGCGCGTAAAGGACGAGCCCTGCGGCAAACGTGACGATGGTAACGACATCCTGTGCCTGGCTGAACAGCTGCGTCATCAGCGTCGTGCGCCCCATTGTCTGGCGACGCGCGCGCTCCAGGCGGTCCTGCTGCTCGCTGTCCTCGAAGTCCTCGAGGTCGAGCGTTGCGGCGTGCTCCATCAGTCGGATGCTCGTCGCGTTCGTGAACTGCTCGGACAGGAGGGAGTCCAGGAGAGATACGATGCGCCCGAGTATATCCGCCGTGATCGCGAGGACCAGCTCAATGCCGAGCAGCCAGCCGAGCCGGGACAGCAGGCCGCTGCCCAGCCACTCGCCTAGCGTGGCCGGCGCACCGGGCAGCTGCGCGAGCCGCACCACCTCGTCGATGATCAGCTTGCCGATGTACAGTGTCACTACGGGCAGGAGCGCCCGCAGAAAACGCAGCACGAGCGTGGACACCGTGAGCGCCCGGCTCGTGCGCCAGATCAGTCGCAGGAATGGCGGGAGATTGCGCAGCGCCCCGAATCGTTCCCGCATCCGGAGCTGCGGGGGCGGCTCACCGCGCATGGAGCCTGCCGGGCGTCCAGGCCGGGCGCCCATCCGGGATCGCGCCTACCTGAGCCGGTCCCCGATGCGGTTCCAGCGGATGCGGCCGAGCACGGGCATGCCGCCGTTGGGCCGGTTGTTGTACGAGAAGTAAAGCGCCACGGCCCGGCCCTTGACCTGATCGGGCTGGATGAAGCCCCAGTAGCGTGAGTCGAGCGATTCGTCACGGTTATCGCCCAGAACGAAATAGCGCTCGGCGGGGATGACGAGCGGCCCCCAGTTGTCGCGCGTGGGCCGGTACGCCTGCTCGTCCACGTTGTCCACCAGGAAATCGCGCTGCCACTCCATCCAGAGGTGGCCGGCATCGCCGTCGGGGAACGTGTGACGCGCGTAGGGCTCGTCCTGCGGCTGTCCGTTGACGTAGAGGGCGCCGTCGCGCATGGCGATCGTATCGCCGGGCATGCCCACCAGACGCTTGACCAGGTCGATCGGCTCGTGGTGCCCTTCGAACACGATGATGTCGCCGCGACCGGGCTCGTCGTAGCCGGGCAGCTTCATGCCCGTCCCGGGCACGGTCGCGCCGTAGGCGGACTTGTTGAGCACGAGGAAATCGCCGACGAGCAGCGTCCCCTCCATCGAGCCGGAGACGATGGTGAACGTCTGGATCAGAAACGTGCGGACGACGATGAAGATCAGGAATCCGATGATGCCGGACTTGAGCCACTCCCACGCCACCTGGCCGGCGGTCTGCTCGTCCTTCTTCGTCATCGCCTTCCGCCTGACGGGCGGTCTGGTGTTCTGCTGTTTAGCCATGGGTTCCCGCTGAAGTTCCTGGTCTCTTCCTGATACGCCTGTGGGCGTCACCGGTTTCATCTGCGGCGTGCCTGATGGCCGGGGGAACCTACCCATCGGGACGCATTGGACGCCAGCAGTCCCGCCGCCTAGTTTGGCATACACGGCACTATCGGAGCAGGAGATGACATGCCGGTATCGAGCGGGCAGGTGATCCGCGCGCCGCGCGGGACGGAGCTGAGCTGCCGCGGCTGGGCGCAGGAGGCGGCGCTGCGGATGCTGATGAACAACCTGGATCCGGAGGTCGCCGAGCGTCCCGAGGACCTGGTGGTCTACGGTGGCACGGGCAAGGCGGCGCGCGACTGGCCGTCGTTCGACGCGATCGTGCGCACACTGCGCACACTGGACAACGACGAAACGCTGCTGGTGCAGTCGGGTCGGCCGGTCGCGGTGTTCCGCACGCACGCTCACGCGCCGCGCGTTCTGATCGCGAACTCGAACCTCGTCGGCGACTGGGCGACGTGGACGCACTTCCGCGAGCTCGAGCGGGCGGGGCTCATGATGTACGGTCAGATGACCGCGGGCTCGTGGATCTACATCGGTACACAGGGCATTCTCCAGGGCACGTATGAGACGTTCGGTGCGGTTGCACGCGAGCATTTCGGCGGCTCGCTGCGCGGCCGCTGGGTGCTGACGGGCGGCATGGGCGGGATGGGTGGGGCCCAGCCGCTGGCGGCGACAATGGCGGACGCTTCGATCCTGTGTGTCGAAGTCGATCCGCGCCGCATCGAGCGGCGGGTAGAGACGCGTTACTGCGATCGCATGACGCATTCGCTGGACGAGGCACTGTCGTGGGTGCAGGACGCTGCGGCGAACGGCGCGGCCGTGTCGGTAGGGCTGGTCGGCAACTGCGCCGAGGTGCTGCCCGAGCTGCTGCACCGCGGGGTGGTGCCGGACGTGCTGACGGACCAGACGTCGGCGCACGATGAGCTGAACGGCTACATCCCCGCGGGTCTCCCCCTCGATCAGGCCGCCACGCTGCGCGAGAGGGACCCTGCGGAGTACGTGCGCCGGTCGATGGACTCGATGCGGGTGCACTGCGAAGCCATGGTCGGGCTGATGCGCGCGGGTGCCGTCACGTTCGATTACGGTAACAACCTGCGCGGTCAGGCCCGCGAAGCGGGCTACGCCGACGCGTTCGCGTTCCCCGGCTTTGTGCCCGCGTACGTGCGGCCGCTGTTCTGCGAGGGGAAGGGTCCGTTCCGGTGGGCTGCGCTGTCCGGCGACCCCGCCGATATCCATCGCACGGACGACCTCGTGCTCGAGCTGTTCCCGGATGATCAGCATCTGCGGCGGTGGATCACCATGGCGCGCGAACGTGTCGCGTTCCAGGGCCTGCCGGCACGCATCTGCTGGCTGGGCCAGGGCGACCGCGCGAGGTTCGGAGTCGCGCTGAACGAACTGGTCGCAACGGGCGAGCTCAGCGCCCCGCTCGTGATCGGGCGCGATCATCTCGACACGGGCAGCGTCGCATCGCCGTACCGCGAGACGGAGGCGATGCTGGACGGCAGCGATGCAGTCGCGGACTGGCCGATCCTGAACGCACTGCTGAGCACGGCCTCCGGCGCATCGTGGGTGTCGTTCCATCACGGCGGCGGCGTCGGCATCGGGCGTTCACTGCACGCGGGTCAGGTGCTGGTCGCGGACGGGACGCCGGAGATGCGCGTGCGGATCGAGCGTGTGCTGACGAACGATCCCGGCCTCGGCGTGGCACGGCACGCGGACGCGGGTTACGAGCTGGCCGTCGAAACGGCCGGTGAGCACGGGATACGGCTGCCCATGCGCGAGCACGAATGAGGGAGGCTGTCCGGTCATGCTGGCGCCACGCCAGTCCCTTGTGCGTGCGCGTCGCCGTCGTTGCCGCCTCGGCGGCCTCGCTGACCACCGGCTGTATGCCGCACATAATGCACGGACCGCGCGTCGATGATGACGGTGTGTCGGGATCTCTCTCTCTGACTCTCGGGCACAATCGCGAAGTGGGTGAAATGGACACGCGTATCGTGCCCAGTCTGTACGGCGGACTGCGACGCTCATGGGTCTCCGCTGATGGTCGCGGTCCCGCAGCATCTGTCGGCGTGCAGGTGCCTGTGCTGCTGGCGCCCCTGTTCGCGGGAAACGAGGACGGCTTCAAAGCAGTGATGCTGACGAGCTACGCGGATGTCTACGTTCAGCCCTCACGCCGTGCCGCAGCGGGTTGGGAGTGGGGCGTAGGCGGACTCGCCTCGACCGGAATGGCCGGCCCGTATGTGCAGGTCGGCCGGATCGGGCAGAACGGGAACGGGTGGTACACGACCCAGCTGATCGCGTTCGGCTCGGATGATTTTGCGACTGGCACGTTCTATATGCCGACGGTCGCCTGGCGGTACCGGGACCAGGACGCAACGACGGCCGCGAACCTGTCGGTCGGAATGGGCTTCGGCTTCGATGAAGGTAACGACCATATGGACGCACTGTTCATCATCGGCGTCACACTCGAGCTCGGGCTGCGCGGGAACTAGCGATCAATGGCTGTCCTCGTCCCCGACCTGCTCTACCGCGACGATCTGTTCTACAGCGGCCTGGCGCTGGAGTACGACGAGCACAGCGGCCGGATCACCCGTATCGGGCACCGGCTGGAGATGGACTCGCGCGACGCCGTACCGCTACCCGGCCGCGCACTGATGCCAGGCTTCGTGAATGCCCACTCGCACGCCTTCCAGCGCCTGATCCGCGGCCGCACACAGTGGCGCCCGGCGGACGCGACGGTCGCGAACTTCTGGAGCTGGCGCGAGACGATGTACGACGCCGTGCTACGACTGTCACCGGAAGATGTGTACGACGCATCGCGCTACTGCTTCATCGAGATGCTGCGCGCGGGGATCACGACCGTGGGCGAGTTCCACTACGTACACAACGCTCCGGACGGCAGCCCGTACGGTGACCGCGCGGAGCTCGCGCGGCGCGTGATCAGCGCGGCGCAGGACGCGGGCATCCGCATCTGCCTGCTCAACACGTGTTATGCGGCCGGCGGCATCGGCGAGCCGCTGCGCGCGGAGCAGCGCCGGTTCGATACGGGCGACGTCGACACGTACCTGGCGACGACGGAGAGACTGGCTGCGGACGTGGTGGGGCAGTCGCGGGTGAGCGTCGGCGTTGCGCCGCACAGCGTACGTGCGGTGCCGCGCGAATGGATACGCCTGCTGCACGCCTGGGCGGCGACGCGTGATCTGCCGTTCCACATGCACGTGAGCGAACAGCCCGCGGAAGTGGACGCGTGTGTCGCCGCGACCGGTCTGAGGCCGGTCGAGATGCTCGATGAGGATGGTGTGCTGGACGCTCGCTTTACCGGCGTCCATGCAACGCACATCACGGATCGCGAGGTCGTGATGCTCGCGATCAGCGGCGGCACCGTGTGCGCGTGCCCGACCACGGAGCGCGACCTGGGCGATGGCTTCCTGCGCGGTGCCGACCTGCTGCGTGCCGGCGCCGGCATTGCGCTCGGGAGCGACAGCCAGACCATGCTCGACATGCTCGAGGAGGCGCGCCTCGTGGAGTACAACGAGCGGCTGCGACGGCTGCAGCGTGTCATGCTCACGCGTGGCGCGGACGACGTGCTCGAGGTCGCGCCCGTCCTGCTGCGGATGGCCACACTCGCCGGTGCCCGATCCCTGCGCGTGGCGGCCGGGACGCTCGAAGAAGGAGCGCTGGCGGACTTCATTGGTATAGACCTCGACCATCCGGCGCTCGCAGGGTGGACAGCGCCGTCGCTGCCGGCGATGCTGGCGTTCAGCGCACCCCCCGATGCCGTGAGCGATGTGTGGGTCGGCGGGCGCAACGTGGTCGCGAACCGCGTACATGCAAAGCAGGAGCACGCCATGCGTGAGTTCAACGCGGTTGCGCGGCGGGCCCGATGAGTGAAGAGCCCGAGATGGTCATCCCGCTGCACCGGCTGCCGCCGGGGTTTGCGGAGCGGATCGAGGATCCGCCGCCCAACGCAGCCGATCCCAGGCCCGCGGCCACGGCCGTACTCGTTCGTGACGGCTCGCACGCGCCGGAGATACTGCTGCTGAAACGGCACCGCGCGGCCGGGTTCGTGCCGGGCGCGTACGTGTTCCCCGGCGGCCGTGTCGACGCTGAAGATGGTGATGCGGCGCTCCTGGAGATGCTGGGGACAGTACCACGCGGAGCGGAGCCCGCGTTCTGGCTGGCGGTCGTGCGCGAGGTGTTCGAAGAGACAGGCGTGCTGCTCGCGCGTTCTCCGGAAGGCGTTGCGTGCAGGGACGCAAGCGTCGACGATACGCTCGCGCGGTGGCGTGAAGCGCTGCTCACGAACGACGCGACGCTGCTGGACGTGCTGCGGAGTGAGCGGCTGCTCCCGGATATCAGCAGGATGGTGTACTGCTCGCACTGGGTGACGCCGCTGGCCGAGCCGAAGCGATACGATACACGCTTCTTCCTGGCGGAGCTGCCGGCCGGATGCGCGGCGACGATCGACGAGCGCGAGATGAGCGATGCACTGTGGCTCACCGCTGACGACGCACTGGCCGGATTCCAGCGCGGTGAGCTGCCCATGGTATTTCCCACGGTCAAGACGATTCAGATGCTGCAGCCGTTTGTGTCGGTTGAGCAGATGCTCGCTGCGTTCCGCGGTGCCGATGTCCCGGTGATCCTGCCGCGGCTGGTCCGCACGCAGGATGGCGTGGGCATCGTCGTCCCGCGTGATGACAGCATCGGATAACGCAGCAGAAGCGAGGGGTTCATGCAGAAGGCGCACACGGTCGGAGAGCTGAAAGCGACCGGATACGAGACACGGTCGGTCAGGGATGAGATGCGATCGAACCTGCTGCGCAAGCTGGCGGCTGGCGATACGCTCTTCCCGGGCGTGCTCGGCTACGAGGATACGGTGGTACCGCGTATCGCGAACGCACTGCTCGCGCGCCAGAACTTCATCCTGCTCGGGCTGCGTGGTCAGGCGAAGAGCCGCATCGTCCGGGAGCTGACGCTCCTGCTCGACGAGGAGATCCCCATCCTCGCAGGCAGCGAGGTGAACGACGACCCGCTGCACCCGATATCGAAGGACGGCCGGCTGCTGATCCAGGAGCACGGGGACGAGGCGCCGATCGCGTGGGTGAAGCGGGATGCGCGGTTCGTGGAGAAGTTGGCCACCCCCGATGTCACGATCGCCGACATGATCGGCGACGTCGATCCGATCAAGGCGGCGCGCGGCGGGCATCTCCTGTCGGATGAGCTGACCATCCACTACGGCCTGCTGCCGCGCGCGAACCGCGGGATCTTCGCCATCAACGAGCTGCCCGACCTGGCCGGCAAGATCCAGGTGGGCCTGTTCAACATCATGCAGGAGGGCGATGTCCAGATCAAGGGATATCCCATCCGCCTGCCACTCGACGTTCTGCTCGTGTTCACGGCCAATCCCGAGGACTACACGGCACGCGGCAAGATCATCACACCGCTGAAGGATCGCATTGGCGCGGAGATCACCACGCACTACCCCGAGACGGTCAACGAGGGCATTGCGATCACCCGCCAGGAAGCGTGGGTGGACCGCGGCGGTGACATAAGAGTGGACGTGCCCGACTTCGTGTTCGAGACCATTGAACGCATTGCGTTCCTCGCGCGCACGGACAAGCGCATCGATCAGCGGTCCGGCGTAAGTCAGCGCATGCCGATCTCCGTTCTGGAAAACGCCGTATCGAACGCGGAGCGGCGCGCGATCATGAACGGTGAGGCGGAGATCGTACCTCGGCCGACGGACATCTATGCGGCGCTGCCGTCCATCACCGGCAAGCTGGAGCTGGAGTACGAGGGTGAGCTGGTGGGTGCGGAGAAGATCGCGCGCGAGCTCATCGCCGAAGCGTCGTCGGAGACATTCGGTGCGTGGGGCGGCGAGGCCACGGAGACATCGCTGCTCGAGATCGTCGAGTACTTCGATGCCGGCGGCATGCTTCAGCTGGGCGAGACGGCATCCGGGAAGGCCGCTGTCGATGGCTTCGGCACGGTACCGGGCCTGATCGACGCAGTGCGCGAGATCGGTCTCGGTCGCCACGACTCCGCCGGCCACACTGCCGCCGCGTGCGAGCTGGTGCTGGAGGCACTGGTGGCGGAGAAGCGGCTCTCCCGTACGGAGGGTGGCGGGTATGGCCGTGCGCCGCGGCAGCGTCCGAAGGGCGGCGGGCCGTACTCACCACCGACGTTCGACGTGTAGCACAGAGGCACAGGCACAGCGGCAGGTTCACTCCACGCAACAGCACAGGTGCAGCAATGACGCTCGCCCCGATCGACTGGATCATCCTGCTGGCCTACCTCGCCATGACCCTGGCGGTCGGCATCGCCGTCGCGCGCAGGGCCGGTCAGAGTACTGCCGACTACTTCCTGTCCGGCCGGCACATGCCCTGGTGGCTGCTCGGCACATCGATGGTCGCCACCACGTTCTCGACGGATACGCCGAACCTGGTCACCGACATCGTCCGTCAGAACGGTGTCGCCGGCAACTGGGTGTGGTGGGCGTTCCTGCTCACCGGCATGCTGACCGTGTTCATCTACGCCAAGCTCTGGCGCCGTGCCGGTATCATGACCGACCTGGAGTTCTACGAGCTGCGTTACAGCGGCCGTACGGCCACGGTGCTGCGTGCGTTCCGTGCGCTCTATCTCGGGCTCTTCTTCAATGTCATGATCATGGCGACGGTGACACTCGCCGCCATGAAGATCGGCGGCATCCTGCTGGGTCTGACTCCGCTCCAGACCATCCTGATTGCCGGTGGCGTGACGACCGTGTTCAGCATGGTCGGCGGTCTGCGCGGCGTGCTGCTGACGGACTTCGTGTTGTTCATCACGGCGCTGGCCGGCTCCATCGCAGCAGCGGCTTACGCACTGGGTCATCCGGCCGTGGGCGGACTCGATGCACTGCTCACGCATCCCGATGTCGTGGGGAAGCTGTCGCTCCTGCCCGACTTCGGGGATACATCGCAGCTGGTGCCGCTGCTCATCATCCCACTGGCGGTACAGTGGTGGAGCGTGTGGTACCCGGGAGCGGAGCCGGGCGGTGGCGGATACATCGCGCAGCGCATGCTTGCCGCCCGCAGCGAAACGGACGCCACGGGCGCCACGCTGCTGTTCAATGTGGCGCACTACGCAGTACGCCCGTGGCCGTGGATCATCGTCGCTCTCGCGTCGATCATCGTCTTTCCCACGGTGGACTCGATACGCGAGGCCTTCCCGCACGTCTCGCCCACCATCCTGGGCCATGACCTGGCCTATCCCGCGATGCTGACGTTCCTGCCGGCCGGTGTGCTGGGATTCGTGGTGGCGTCGCTCGCGGCGGCGTACATGTCGACGATTTCGACACACCTCAACTGGGGTGCGTCGTACATCGTCAACGACTTCTGGGGCCGCTTCATCAGCCGTGACGCGGACGACCGCGAGCTGGTCCGCGTCGGTCGTGTGACGACCGTCGTGCTGATGGTGCTGGCGGCGGCCGTGGCACTCTGGCTCCAGAACGCGCTCCAGGCGTTCGGCATCCTGCTTCAGATCGGTGCCGGTACGGGACTGCTCTTCATCCTGCGGTGGTTCTGGTGGCGCATCAATGCCATCAGCGAGCTGACGGCGATGACCGTGTCGTTCATTGTGGCGGTATACCTGGAGGTGGTGCACCCCGGGATGTTCCCCGAGGCGGCGCTGAGCGGATCGACCAAGCTCGTGATCGGCGTCGCGATCACGACCATCGCATGGGTGACGGTCACGCTGATGACGAAGCCGGCTGACGAACGCACGCTGCGCAGCTTCTACGCGCTCACCCGTCCCGGCGGACCCGGCTGGCAACCCGTGCTCGACCGCGCCGCGGCCGAGGGCCAGCCCGTGGTCGGCACGGGTGATGGCTGGGTCGTACCGCAGGGTATTCTCGCGATGGTTGCGGGCTGCTTCGCCGTGTACTCCGCGCTGTTCGCCATTGGCTACTGGATCTACGGCCGCTACGCGATCGCGGCTCTGCTGACCGTTGTTGCCGTCGTCGGTGCCGTGTATCTGGCAAAGGCGTGGGGTAGGGTCAGCGGCGCGCGGGCGACCACGGACGAGCCCGTCATCGCGCAGTGAGTCGCACGAACGCGATGTGGGTCGCGCGCGGAAACGTAATGGGCGCTTAGAGCATGCAGGGTTCGGTGAGATGGCGGAGGGTCTGACGGGAGTGGTCGTGCTCGCTGCCGGACGCGGTACGCGAATGCGGAATGCAGCGCCGGATACGATGCTCGAGGACGCGCAGCGAATTGCGGCAGAACGCGGTCTCAAGGGCCTGATCCCGTTCGAGGGCGAGCCGTTTCTCGCGCACGTGCTCACAGCCGTCGCCGATGCAGGCTTCAGCCGCGTATGCATGGTCACGGCGCCCGGTGTGGATCCGATACGCGAGTATTTCTCACGCACCCGCACCGAACGGCTGCGCATCGAGTTCGCGATACAGAACGAACCGCTCGGCACGGCGCACGCGCTGCTGGCCGCGGAGCCGTTCAGTGCGGGACGGGACGTGGCAGTGATCAATTCCGACAATCTGTATCCGCCGCCCGCCCTGGCGGCGCTCCGGGATCTGACCGGGAGCGGTCTCATCGGGTTCGCACGCGATGGCCTCGAGCGCGGCAACATCGACTCCGACAGGATCGGCGGATACGCACTGATCGAGATGGACGATGAGCGTGCGCTCACGCGCATCACTGAGAAGCCGGACGGTGCGGCGCTGTCCGCGGCCGGGGCCGGGTCGCTCGTGAGCATGACGTGCTGGCGCTTCGGTCCGGCCATTTTCGATGCGATCCGGCAGACGCCACTGTCCGCACGCGGCGAATACGAACTGCCCGACGCGGTGCGTGTGGCGATGCGGCATGAGCGGTTTACGGTGGTACCGATGGACGTCCCGGTGCTCGATCTCTCCAGGCGCGAAGACATCGCGCGCGTCGGCGAGCTGCTGCGCGGCCGGCGCGTGGCGCTGTGATGGATTCGACTGAGAGGATCGCGGCGCTGCGCGCATCAGTAGTGATGGCGCTTCGTGAGATGCGTGGTCGCAACGGCGATCTCGAGGCGTGCTTCTTCGTGCCAGGCAGAATCGAGGTTCTCGGCAAGCATACCGACTACGCCGGCGGGCGCAGTCTGCTGGCGGCGGTCGATCGTGGCTTCGTCATCGCTGCCGCGCGCCGCCGCGATGACCGTGTACGCGTGGTGGACGCTCGAAGCGGTGAGCGATTCGAGACCGATTCAATCGCCGCCGGTTCCGGCGGCGCGACTGGTGTTCGCGTCCTCGCGCCGCTCCGCACGCACGCGGCGGGGAACGGCCCGGTACCGGCATGGGCCGTCTACCCGCTTACCGTGCTGCGCCGCTGCGCCCGCAACTTCCCATCGGCTGCGGGCGGCGCCGACATCGTGTTCGCCAGTGATCTGCCGCAGGCATCCGGACTCAGCAGTTCCAGTGCTCTGACGGTGGCGACATTCCTGGCGCTCGACGCCGTACGCGGCATGTCGCAGACGGAGGAATACCGCGCAGCGATCAGCAGTGATGCGGACCTGGCCGGGTATCTCGGTGCCGTTGAGAACGGCATGAGCTTCGGCGCGCTCGCCGGTGATGACGGTGTGGGCACGATGGGCGGCAGCGAGGATCACACCGCGATTCTCTGCGCACGACCCGGCCGGCTGGTGCAGTACAGTTTTGCACCGGTACGCGCCGAGGGTGACGTACCGCTGCCGGCTGGATATACGTTCGCTGTCGGATCGAGCGGTGTGCGCGCGGAGAAGACCGGCGCGGCGCTGGAGCACTACAACCGGCTGTCGTCGGCCACGCGGCGCCTCGTGCAGCTGTGGCGCTCAACAGGAGCCGGTGCCGCACAGACGCTCGGCGACATTGTGGCGCAGGATGCGGATGCACCGCTGCGGCTGCGCGAGATCGTGAGATCGCGCGAGCCCGACCGTGCGGACGAGCTGCTCGCCAGACTCGCACAGTTCGTTGCCGAAAGCGAAGAGATCGTCCCCGCCGCGAGTGCGGCGCTCGCGCGCGGCGACCTGAGCGGCTTCGCCGCCCTCGTGCGGCGATCCCAGCACTTCGCGGTGGAGGCGCTCCGCAACCAGGTGCAGGAGACGAATTACCTGGCGACGACCGCGCTCGACCTGGGTGCGGCTGCCGCATCCGCTTTCGGTGCCGGCTTCGGCGGCAGCGTGTGGGCGCTGGTGCCGATCCGGGACGCGCCCGACTTTGCCGGCGCCTGGCGCGACGCATACGTCAGGCGCTTCAGCACGCGGCAGGACGACGCCTGCTTCTTCATCACGCCCGCGGCTGCTCCGGCGACGCGGATAACGGAGGAACTGACATGAGCGGTGTGGATCGCAGAGACTTTCTCAGGACCACGACCCTGGCGGGCGTCGGCCTGGCGCTCGGATCGAGCGACGCCCTCGCCGCCGTCCCTGCTCACGCCGCAACGCGCAGTGCGCCGCAGGAGCCGGAGCTGTTCCGGGCGCCGCCCATGGAGACCGTCCGCGTCGCGTTCGTGGGCGTGGGACATCAGGGCTCGAGTCATGTCGCCAATTTTCTGCGCATCGACGGCGTGGAGATCACGGCCATCTGCGACATCGCACCGGACAAGGTCGCTGCGGCGCAGAAGGTGGTCACGGATGCGGGCCGCGCACTCCCGGCGGCGTACGACCGCGGGCCGCGCGACTACGTGCGGCTGTGCGAGTCCGACGATGTCGATCTGGTGTTCACCGCGACGCCCTGGAACCTGCATGCTCCCGTGTGCCTCGCCGCCATGGAGAACGGCAAGCACGCGGCGACGGAAGTGCCGATGGCGCCGACGATCGACGAGCTGTGGCAGTTGGTGGAGACCGCCGAGCGTACGCGCCGCCACTGCGTCATGATGGAGAACTGCTGTTACGACCGCACCGAGATGATGATCCTGAACATGGTGCGACAGAACGTCTTCGGTGAGTTGCTGCACGCCGAATGCGGATACCTGCACGACCTGCGGGAGCTGAAGCTCACCGACTTCTACGAGGGACGCTGGCGCGTCGAGCACTCCATTCGACGCAATGGCGACCTCTACCCCACCCACGGCCTCGGCCCGGTCGCGCAGTGGCTCGATGTGAATCGCGGCAACCAGTTCGATTATGTCGTTTCGATGGCGTCGCCCGGCCGCGGCCTCAACCGGTGGGCGGCCGAGCACATCGGGCCGGACAGCCCGGAGGCACGGCAGCAGTACGCGCTCGGCGACGTCGTGAATACGCTGATCCGTACCCGGCGCGGCCAGACGGTGCTGCTCACGCACGACACGAACTCGCCGCGACCGTACAGCCGCCGCATCCTGCTGCAGGGCACGCAGGGCCTGGTGCGCAAATATCCCGATGAGCGCATTCACATCGAGGGACGTAGCGCGGCACACCGGTGGGATGAGCTGCGCAGCTATCGTGAAGAGTACGACCATCCCATCTGGCGCGCGCTGGAGGAGCGGTCGCGCGGTGCAGGTCACGGCGGCATGGACTTCATCGAAGATTACCGCCTGGTCCAGTGCCTCCGTGCGGGGGAGCCGATGGACATGGACGTCTACGACGGCGCCGCCTGGAGCGCGATCAGCGAGCTGAGCGAACGCTCGATCGCGCAGCGCAGCGCGCCGCAGGACGTGCCGGACTTCACCCGCGGCGCCTGGCGCGGTCGGCCGCCGCTCGGGATCGTGCAGGGATAGCCCGCCGCGCCATCCCGCGGCTCTGGGCCGCTTTGCGGGTGGGCGAGGCGTGCGGCCCGTGCAGGACGTGGAGGTTGCCCCGGGAGGTGCGCGCGGACGGCGTCGGGGCAGGTTTCACGTTCGGGGGCGGCGTTGGTGCTGCCCCAGGCGGTGCGCGCCGGGGGGGCGGAGCGCGGTTCACGGTCGAGGCGACGTCGGAGTTGCCCCAGGCGGTGCGCGCCGGGGGTCGGAGCGCGGTTCACGTTCGTGGGTGACGCCAAGCTAGCCCCAACGCCCGCGCGACCGGGGGCGGAGCCCAGTTCACGTTCGCAGGCGACGTCGCGGTTGCCCCAGACCCTGCGCGCAACGCGGTCGGAGCCCACTTGACGTTCCACACCGGCCTCCGGCTGGCAGAAAACTTGCCCCTCCCACGGGCATGGCGAAGCGACCTCCGTGGTGGCTGAGCGGCGGCACCGAGACGTGCCACGCCTGCACGCACCTCTATATCTACGAGACCGGCCACCACTGCGTCGCCTGCGACCGCGGATTGTGCGTGCACTGCGTGGTGATCGAGCGCGTCACGCACGAGCCCTGGTGCCCTGGTTGCCACGAGAACGAGCGGGAGACTTGAGATGGCCGCACGCGCAATGTGGAAAGGCAGGATCCGCTTCGGCGACGTGGACGTCCCCGTCAAGCTGTATTCCGCCATAAAGAGCACCGGCGGCGTGCACTTCCGGCTGCTCCACGAGAAGGATCTGGAGCCGGTCAGACAGCAGATGGTCAACCCCGAGACCGGCAAGGTCGTCGAGTACGAGAATGTGAGGCGCGCGTTCCCGACCGATGACGGTGTGCTGGTGATGCTCGATGAGGACGAGCTTGCGGAGCTGGAGCCGGAGGGCTCGCGCGACATCGAGATCACGCGCTTCGTCGATCCCGAGGTCATTACGCATCAGTGGTACGACCGTCCCTACTTCCTCGGCCCGGACGACAGTGCGTCGGAATATTTCGCACTGGCGGAAGCGCTGCGGAAGCAGAAGAAGGAGGGCGTGGCGCGCTGGGTGATGCGAAAGAAGGAATACGTCGGGGCTCTGCGACTGGAGAATGACCACCTGATGCTGATGACGCTGCGCCATGCGGGCGAGGTCGTGCCGGCATCGGTGCTGAAGGCGCCGGGCGGACGTGCGCTCGACAAGCGCGAGATCCAGATGGCAAAGCAGCTGGTGGAGGCGCTGGAAGGCGATCTGGATCTGGCGGCGTACCATGACGAGTACCGTGAACGTGTGCTCGAGCTGGTGGAGGCAAAGGCGGAGGGGAAGGTCCTGAAGTTCCCGAAGGCACCGAAGAAGAAGGCGGCCGACGAGTCGCTGGCCGCCATGCTCGAGCAGAGCCTGAAAGCGACGAAGAAGAAGGCCAGCGCATGAGCACCGACGAGCAGGAGGTCCGCGCACGGTCGTTCTGGTCGGGGACCATCACGTTCGGCCTCGTCAGCATACCCGTGGAGCTGTTCCCTGCGAACCGGTCGGTGGGAGTATCCCTGCGCATGGTCTCCGAGGACGGCACGCCGCTCTCCCGCCGCTACTTCTGCCCGAAGGAGGAGCGTGAGCTGGACTGGGACGAGATCGTGCGCGGCTATGAGATCGAAAAGGACCAGTACGTCGTCGTGACGGACGATGAGCTTGACCGGCTGGCGCCCGAGAAGACCCGCGACATCGATCTGCGCCGGTTCGTGAGTGCAGCCGATATCGATCCCATCTACTTCGAGCGCGCGTACTATCTGACGCCGGGCGGCAACTCGACGAAGGCCTACCGTCTGCTGGCCGAAACGATGGAGCAGACGGGCCGTGCTGGCATCGCCACGTTCGTGATGCGCGGCAAGGAGTACCTGATCGCGATCCTGGCGGAGAACGGCATCATGCGCGCGGAAACGTTGCGCTTCGCCGACGAGGTGCGATCCGCGGAGGATGTCGGGCTGCCCGAGCCGGAGAAGCCGAAGTCGACGGTGGTGACGAAGTTCGAGAAGGCCATCGCGAAGCTTGTCGAAAAGGACCTGGACGAGGATGAGTTAACGGATCACTCGTCCGCGCAGCTGTTGAAGCTGGTCGCGAAGAAGGAGAAGGCCGGCGAGGACGTGGTGGAGGCGCCGGATGTGCCGGCGGAGCCGGCCGAGGGTGTCATCGACCTGATGGAAGTGCTCAAGCGCAGCCTGCAGGGACAGGCGCCCGCAAAGCGCGCGACGGGCGGTAGCGGCGGTGGCAGCGGATCGTCGACATCGAAGAAATCTGCGGGGACGAAGAGGTCCGACGGTTCGAAGAAGTCGTCCGCGAAGAAGTCATCCTCCGGGAAGTCAGCCGCCAGGAAATCGTCCGCCAAGAAATCGGGTGACGGGAAATCGGCCGCCGGGAATTCTGGTTCCAGGAAGTCTGGCGCCAGGAAGTCGGGCACGAAGAAGTCGTCCGGGAAGAAGGCGGGTGCCAGGAAGTCGTCGGCGAAGAAATCAGGCGGCACGAAGTCTTCCGCGAAGAAGTCGGGTGGCCGGAACTCGTCAGCGAGGAAGTCATCAGCCGCGAAGAAGACGCGCAAATCCGCGTAGCCGCCGGGTCGGCGCACGGTGGCGTCGCGAGCGCACGGTCGGTAGCGCGGTGTGCGTCACGCAGCTGACGGCGGCGTTCGCCGTGCGTCACCGTCAGCCAGTGCCAATGTCCTGATCCGCTGCTGTGCGCGCGGCAGCGCATGCCGCGGGTCTGCGTCGTCAATCCACTCGCCACCATCGACCGCGCCGGCGGCGACTGCCTCGATGACGAAGCAGTGGTATCGCTCGCGGCGGTGGCTGAACACGTGCTCGACGGTACCGAGCGGCGTGGGCTCGCCGCGGCCCGTGACGTACACATCCGCGACGGCCGACGCGACGGCCTGGGGATCGTCGCCAGGGTGCATCTCTGTGCCGGGGAAACACCACAGACCACCGAGCAGGCCATCTTCGGGTCGTCGCACGATCATCAGCCGCCCCGCGGGATCCCGCAGCACGGCAGTCGCGATGTCAATCACAGGGATGCGCTTCTTCGTCCTGCGCGCCGGCCTTTCCTCTGCTGTTCCCGCCGCGCGCGCTGTGCACCGCGCCGCGATCGGGCAGCGGCCGCACCGTGGGGAGCGCGGCGTGCAGATGGTGGCACCGAGCTCCATCAGCGCCTGATTGAAGTCGCCCGGCCGGTCGTCGGGGACCAGAGTCGCGGCGACATCCCTCAGCAGTGCTGCGGACGGGGCAGGCAGGTCGAGCACGCGTGCCAGGACGCGCCGCACGTTGCCGTCGACGGCCGGCCGCCGTTCGCCGAACGCGATGCTCGACACGGCGCCGGCGGTGTATTCGCCGACACCGGGCAGGGCGCGCAGCGCATCATGGGACGACGGCAGGGCGCTGTCGTGGCGCTCGCGCACGATGCGTGCGGCCGCGTGCAGGTTGCGCGCGCGGGAGTAATAGCCGAGCCCCTCCCAGACCTTGAGTACGTCGTCGACGGGTGCGTCCGCGAGCGTCGCGATGTCGGGAAAACGATCGAGCCAGCGGTAATAATAGGGAACGACGGTCTCGACTCGCGTCTGCTGCGACATCACCTCGGAGACCCACACCGCGTACGGGTCGCGTGTCTGCCGCCAGGGCAGCGGGCGGGCCGATTCATCGAAAAAGGCAAGCAGAGCCGCTCGTATGGCGGAGATGGCGGCCGTCGAGAGTGCGTGCTGCATGGCCGGAATCTACCCGCAGGCGCAACCACTTGCGACCGACGGCGAACTCCGAGATTTTTGGTATCCCCTCAGCCGGCGGTGCATCATGCGTTTTCACACCTACCAGAAATTCCAGGGGAACTTCCTCGACGCACTCAACCTCGAGGATCTGCTCGAGCGACTTGCGGATTTCATGCTGCAGAGCGGTTTCGAAGGAGGACCGCACCACCATCCCTGGTGGGGCTGGACCGGCGATGATCATGACCACTCTCTGGACCAGCTCAAGGCGGCGCTGCTTCAGGCGCTGATGGAGAGCGGCCAGCTGACGCCGGAGATGTTGAAGGAGCTGCGCGGCGAGGGTGGCGATGAGGAAGCACAGCGCGCGCTGGCGGAGCTGCTGAACGATCTGGTGCAGCGGCTGATCGACGAGGGCTACATCAACACGACGGAGCCGCCGCAGGTGCCGGGCTCGTATTCGCAGATGGGTGAGGGACACATCGATGACGCGAAGTCAGCGGCGCAGCAGGTCGAGTTCAACCTGACGCAGAAGGGAATCGACTTCCTGGGCTACCGCACGCTCAAGCAGCTGCTTTCCGCGGTCGGCCGGTCGAGCTTCGGCAGCCACGACACACCGCACCTTGCCACGGGTGTCGAAGCCGAGGCCGCATCGAAGCCGTATGAGTTCGGCGACACCATGAACCTCGACATTCCCGCGACGCTGACGAATGCGATGGCGCGCGGCGGAATCCGTGTACCGCTCGACCTCGACTATCGCGACCTGATGGTGCATCAGGCGGAGTATCGCAGCTCGTGCGCGACCGTCCTCATGCTGGACATCTCGCACTCGATGATCCTGTACGGCGAGGACCGCTTTACGCCGGCGAAAAAGGTGGCGCTCGCGCTGTCGCACCTGATCCGCACGCAGTACCCCGGCGACACGCTGCGCGTGGTCACGTTCGGCGATCGTGCGCAGGAGATCCCGCTGGGCGAGCTGCCGCAGGCGAAGGTCGGCCCGTACCACACGAACACGGCGGAAGGGCTGAAGCTTGCGCGCCGGCTGCTGCTCGCGCAGAAGAAGGACATGCGGCAGATCGTGATGGTCACCGATGGCAAGCCGTCAGCGATCACCCTGCCTGACGGCCGTATCTACAGGAACCCGGCAGGGCTCGATCCACGCGTGATCAGGGAGACGCTGGCCGAGGTTGCTGCGTGCCGCAAGGCAGGCGTTCTGATCAACACGTTCATGCTCGCGCGCGACCCGGCGCTCATGCAGTTCGTCGCGAAGGTGTGTGAGATGGCGCGTGGAAAGGCCTATTTCACCAACACCATGACACTGGGTGAGTACGTCATGCGTGATTTCCTCAAGCGTCGCACGAAGCGTGTGAGGTAGGCTCCGGGACGGGGCGTGCGGCGCTTGCAGGCCCTCCGACGGGCATTTTCGACCTGCGAGCACGGCCCTTGCAACTCTGTGCGTCTCAAGCATTTCGCCATAGTTGGAGGAGTCATGACGCAGGATCGCAAGCAATCATCCGAACGGCCTGAGAACCACCGGACGCGCGAGAGCGCGAGCGACGCGGACGACCAGTCCACGCCACAGCGCGCCCGCGGCAGTGAAGCCGCGACGCGCGATTACCAGGAGCAGGTGCGCGATCTCGACTCCGCCGGCACGGTCGAGGAGGCGCAGGAGCGCGAGGAGGAGCCGGCGCGCGAGCAGAAGGCATCGGGCCGACCGGTCGAGCGCCGGGCCGGTACGAGCGACCTCGACCCGCAGGAGGCGCGTGAGCGCGGCAGCATCACGGGTCTGATCCGTGACAATGCGCTCACCATCGGGCTGGCTGCGAGCTCGCTCGCTCTGCTGGCCGGCACGCGCGGCGGTGGCGCCGGTGCCGGCGAGAAGCCCGTCAGCGTCGCAGTAGCGGAGGGTTTTCTGCCTCCGGCCGAGGTTGCGGAGAAGAAGGGCGTGTCGTGGGATCTCCACGTCAGCGATCACGATCGCGTCGACTTCTTCACGGAATTCCTCATGGGCAAGAACTACGACAAGACGCGCACGTGGCTCGAGCGCATCGGGAAGTATGGCCCGCTGATTCAGAACGAGCTGCGCGAGCGCGGCATGCCCGAGGACCTGCTATATCTGACGATGATCGAGAGCGGCCTCGACCCGAACGCCTACTCGCGGGCGGACGCGGCCGGCCTGTGGCAGTTCATCGAGGAGACCGGCGAACGCTACGGTCTCGAGGTCTCCACCTACGTCGATGAGCGGCGCGATCCGATCAAGGCGACCGGTGCGGCACTCACGTATCTCCAGGAGATGCACGAGCGCTTCGACAGCTGGTACCTCTCGGCCGCAGGGTACAACACGGGCGAGAATCGTGTCGGCCGCCTGATGCGCGAGACGACCGGCTCCGAGAAGGGCTCGGACGAGGGCTACTGGGACATCTGGGACCGCCTCCCCAGCGAGACGCGCGATTACGTGCCGCTCATGCTCGCCATGGGCCACATCGCGAAGGAGCCGGCCAAGTACGGCTTCCACGACCTGCAATACGAGCAGCCGTTGCAGTTCGAGGAGGTCATTGTCCCGGGTGGGACGAAGCTCGCGGAGGTGGCGACTGCCGCAGGGGTGGACGCGGAGATCGTTTACGACCTCAACCCCCACTTCGTGAAGAAGCAGACACCGCCTGGTCGCGAGATGGCGGTCCGTGTGCCGGTCGGGCAGTCACAGCAGGTGGCGAGTGCCTTCGGCGGCCAGCTCGTGAACACGGGAGTGCTTGCCGACTAGGCCGGACCCCAACAGGCGTCGCTCCGCCGTGGCGTGGCATCCGCATACCGCCTGGCAGGCATCGCGACTCCAGGCGCGGATCGACGGAGCGGCGCAAGGGGCTGGGCAGGAAGCATGAACGCGGAGCGGGGAGCCAGCCGGTTCCCCGCTCTGCGCATCCGCGTCTATCGGCCCGCGGCTTTGGGTGACAGCCATGCAGCTCTGAACTGGCGCATGGCGGCCGTCACGTCCATTCCAGCATCCTCATACAGAAGTACCTCGAGCGTCCGGTCCTCGCCCACCCGCACGGTCCGGGTGAGCTGTACGCCGCGCTGCTCGAACGTGATCGCGATGCTGTCGCCCATGCGCGCTGCATTGACCACCGCTTCGAGGGCAGCCGCCGAATCGATCGCGCGACCGTTGAGCGATACGATCCGGTCGCCCGGCGACACGCCTGCGTCGTAGAGTGCGGTGCCGACGAGCACCGGACCCGAAACCGTCACCACGCCATCCTGCTCGTTCAGACGCGGTGCACCGATCGAGGCGCGGGGTGGCTGAGCCTGCCGCACGAGGATGCCGGCGTGAGCCAGAAGCGCAGCATAATCAGGCGCTTCACGGCCGTGGATGTAACGCCGGAAGAACTCGTTGGCGAAGGCCGTATCACTGACGGTCTCACCCAGCGTGATGCGGAGATCATCGATGGTGTACGGCCGCAGCGGCGTTTGGTTCTCCTGATGCACGCCGTGCCTGCGCCACATCGCGCGCATGAAGTCATCCAGAGTCAGGCCGTCGAAGCGTGTGCGGATCGCCAGGTCCAGCGCCAGACCGAGGCCGGCACCCCACGTGTAGTACGAGATGAACGTGTTCGCGCGATTCTGTGCATCGACCGATGTCGCCGCATCCACGAACGGCGCCTGCATGCTCATCTCCACGGGCGAGAAGAAATCGCGGCCCGGTGCATTCAGGATCGTGTTGATCGCGCCGGTCAGCGACGAAGCGTAACGGGCATCATCATAGACTCCTGCGCGCCGCAGCGAGAGCGGCCCGTAATAGCTGGTGAAGCCCTCCGCGAACCACAGCTCGCCCGACATGTTCGCTTCCTCGAAGTCGAACGGTTCGAGTGCCGCCGGCCGGATCCGCTCCACGTTCCACGCATGAAAAAACTCGTGGGCCACGGTGCCCAGCAGTCCGATCATGTTGCTCTCGAGCGAAGCCGTACTCGTCAGAATCGTCGAGTTGCGATGCTCCATACCGTCGCCGCGCACCCACGGCAGGTAATCGGCAATGAACGTGTATGCGCCGAAATCGAATTCGGGCAGCTCACCGAAGACCGCTGCCTGCTCCGCAACGATCCGGCGTGTGTGCATCGTGTATTCTTCCAGCTGTGCCGCCCTGCCCAGGTGATGCATCGCGATGCGGATGCGCTGGCCACCTGACTCCCACTCCCGCAAGTCGAAGGCGCTCACCTCGGTCGGACTGTCCAGGAAGTACTGAAGGTGCGGCGCGACGAAGCGCGCGCTGTCACCTGTCTGCCGCAGCTGGGTTGCCACCTTCCAGCCGGACCCTTCCGGCACGCGGATGGTGATCGCGATCGGCCGCTCCCCCGTGTTGCGCGCCCACATGAACGTCGCCGGCATGTTCATGTGCGCATGCGTGACATCAATGCCCGTATACGTGCCATCCGCGTGATCGCCGAACAGCGTGTACGACACGCGTACAGTGCCATCGTGACCGTGAACATCCCACTGATGGGGATTGGGGCGGGTCACCTCCAGCTCACGGCCGCCCCCGTCCACGGCTCGCACGTTGTAGACGTTCTTGCCGAACTCGTGAAGCGCATAGCGGCCCGGCGATGACCTGCTCATGCGCAGCTCGAGCGGCCGTGGCGGCAGGCCGGTGTACGCCACGCTGATCTCCGCCTCGTGCCGCGATGCATGCGGAAACGAGACTTCGTAGCGAACGGTATCCGTACCCTGGACCCCGGTGCGGGCGGGCACCGCCCCACTCCGCGGGACCGCCGCCTCGCCCGGTGTCGCGGCCGCCCGGGCCACGCCCGGCGCACCATTCCGCGCGCCCGCGGCTTCCGGGTTCTGTCGTGAAGCGCAGCCGGTCGCGACAGCGATGGCCACGGCAGTGGCGGTCAGACGCAGCAAGTTCTTCATCGTCCCTCTTTGCGGATTCGGGTCTCGCCTCAGAGCGCCAAGATGCCGCAATGCAGAGCACGGTCGCAACCTGACATGACGCGGCTACCGGAACCGGGACGCACAAAACGAAAGGGGCCCGGCGCTATGCCGGACCCCTCTCAACCGCATGTGTCAGCCACCTCGGGTGGCTTCCTGTACCACGCAGGTCAGACGGGTCTGCGTCCCTGAATCACGCGGATCAGAACCACGATGATCGCGATGACCAGCAGGATGTGGATCAGACCGCCGACCGAACCGCTGAGGAAGCCGAGCAGCCACAGCACCAACAGGATAATTACGATTGTCCAGAGCATTATTGCCTCCCGTAAAGTTGCCTTCCGAAATGGCAACAAGCGGGCCAGTTCATATCGTCGCCAGGTCGAGGCGTGCATGCGCCGGCCCGGCCGGCTATTTTTCGGTGCGTTTCAGACGGACAACGCCAACGTTCGCGGTGTCAACCGGATGCGCCCCCTGGCGGTCAGGCGTGGCGGTTCGTGCACGGGAGAGCACTGTGCGCGTGCGGGTCCAGTTGTTCGGGGACGAGGATATTTGGCCCTGTGGGAGCAGGAAGGATTCATGGCGGAAACGGTGGACCAGCGCGTCTCGCGGGATGGGTCGCCCGAGGGCGAGGTGCTTGCGGACGGACTGTGCTCGCTGACGGAGCGCATGCGGCGGCGGGAGCTGTCGCCGGTCGCGCTGCTGGAGGCGCACATCAGCCGGGTAGGGGCGGTGAATCCGTTACTCAACTGTGTAGTGGCCGACCGCTTCGCGGCAGCGCGGCAGGAGGCGGAGGCGGCGGAACGCGAGTACGAGACATCGTCGCATCCGCGACCGCTGCTGGGGGTCCCGTTCACGGTCAAGGAGCTGATAGAGGTCGAGGGCATGCCGCACACGCTGGGCAGCCGGGCGAGAGTGGGGCGTACGGGGCTGCGTGACGCGACCGTGGTCCGTCGGCTGCGTGAGGCGGGCGCGATCCTGCTCGGTGTGACGAATGTGCCGGAGTGGGGGATGTGGTTCGAGTCGTACAACGGCGTGTATGGCAGGACGAGCAACCCGCATAACGTGCAGCATACGCCCGGCGGCAGCTCCGGCGGTGAGGGCGCCGTGGTGGGAGCGGGCGGCTCCGTGTTCGGCATCGGCAGCGACATCGGCGGATCGGTCCGCATGCCGGCGGGGTTCTGCGGCGTGTATGGTCACAAGCCGACGTCGGGGCTGCTGCCTCTGACGGGGCACTACCCGGTCTATGCGCAGGGCCCTGACGCCGGCACGGCGAAGACGGCACCATACGTAAGCATTGGCACGTTGACGCGCTCAGCCGTCGACATCGCACCCCTCATGCGGGTGATGGCGGGCCGCGACGGCGTCGATCCGAATGCGGAGCCGCTTGCATTTCATGACCCGCGCAGCGTGGACTGGCGCGGCCGTCGGGTCCTGCTGCTTCCGAGTCCGGTTATCCGGCGCGCCGGATCGGCGGCCCCTGATGTTGCCGCGGCCGTCGCGGATGCTGGCCGCGTGCTGGAAGCCCGCGGTGCGATCGTCAGTGAAGCGCCGGCGCGGCTCCTGGAACATGCCGGTGACATCTGGTTCGCAGCGCTGCAGAATGTCGGCGGACCGGCCTTTGCGGACCTCCTGTCGGGTGGTCGCGGGATGTTTCTCGAGCTGGAAGTGCTGCTCGCGCTCGCGGGCAGGGGCCGCTACTCGTGGCCCGCACTGTTCTTCTGCATAGGCGAGCGCATCGGGCGAAAGAAGGACCGCGCGTTCCGCAGGGCACTGCGCGAATCCCGCTGGCTGACGCATCGCTTCCGGGAGCTCCTGGGCGAAGACGCCGTGCTGGTTTCTCCCGTGCATCCACGCCCTGCGCCGCGACACAATTCGGCCATCCTTCGCCCGTTCGATTTTCTGTACACGGCGGTATTCAATGCCTTGCGGGTTCCCGCCACTGCTGCTCCGTTCGGCTTCGACGGGAAGGGGCTGCCGCTGGCAGTCCAGTTCTCGAGTCGTCGCGGCAACGATCACCTCACCATAGCAGCGGCCGCGGCGGTGGAAGAGAGTGTACCGCCGTGGCGACCGGCCGCCGCTATCGCCGCGTGATGATCACGCAGCGAGAGAGCTCCGTGCACGTTCGTGTTCGCGCGCAGCCGCGGGCGTCACGAACGGAGATCGTCGGCGAGCACGACGGCTCGATCAGGATCCGTCTGGCGGCCCCGCCCGTTGACGGTGCGGCGAACGAGGAGCTCATACGCCACATCGCGAAACGCGTGGGCGTCGCGCGATCGCGGGTGCGCGTACTCACCGGCGACACGGGCCGCTCGAAGGTTGTGGAAATCGATGGTGTGGAAGCGACCGCCGTTCGCGATGCGTTGCTGGGATGAAGCGCTCATGGACACGATGAGTCCTGCCTGCACGCTACCCGCGACATATCGGGTGTGAGGAGTGCCGCGCGTTCTGCTGTTCTTCGTCGATGGCGTCGGACTCGGCATGTCGGAGCCCGACATCAATCCGCTGGTCGTTGCGCGGCTGCCGACGTTCAGCGAGCTGCTGGACGGCGACACAATCACGCTCCGCGCCGCACCTGCGACGGCCGAGCGGGCGTCACTGGTCGCACTGGATGCAACGCTCGGCTTCGAAGGCATTCCCCAGAGCGGTACCGGCCAGGCGTCTCTGTTGACGGGCGCGAACGCCGTAGAGATGCATGGCCGTCACTTCGGCCCATGGGTCCCATCACGCCTCAGGACGTTCGTACGGGAGCAGAGTGTTCTGGCACGCGCGCTCGACGCGGGGCATCGCGTGGCATTCGCGAATGCGTATCCCGAAGAGCTGAACCAGCTGCCCGGCGGCGCCGGGCCCGCCGTTGCGCGCGACAGAACCCGCAGTGTGCGGCGCGGTCCCGCGTTCCTCCGTGCCGGTCCGCCGCTCGCGGCGCTGGGCGCGAACCTCCTGACCCGTCATACGCCGGATCTCGAGCGCGGCGATGCCGTTGCCAGTGAGCTCACCAATGAGGGATGGCGTGAACGGCTCGGTCGCAGGAACGTGCCGATCATCGACGCGGCGCACGCAGGCCGTAACCTCGCTCGCATTGCTGCACGCAACGACCTGACACTGTTCGCGCATTACAGCACCGATTACGCCGGGCATCAACGCGACATGCAGGCGGCTGTGGGCGCGCTCGAAAGGCTGGATGCGTTTCTCGCCGGCGTGCTCGAGACGGGGAACGAGGACCTGCTCATCGTTCTCGCGAGTGATCACGGCAACATCGAGGATGTCCGGACAGGCCACACTCGTAATCCCGCGCTGGGGATGGTGGTCGGTCGCGGCCATGCGGCCCTGGCCGCGCGGCTCCGCTCACTGACGGATGTGACCCCGCTGATTCTCCACGTGCTGTCCGATTGATCGGCGGCGAGCCCCGCACCTCTGCGCCCCGCGTTGTGCGCCGCGCCGTTGCGTGACGGTCGTCAGATCTCGCGTCGGGCGAGCGCCACTCCGGCCAGGATCAGCACCAGCGAGGCATAGATCGCGATGTACAGCATTGCCTCTGATGGGGCGGGCTGGCCTGCGGCGAATGCCGCTTCCACCTGCAGCAGCGCGCCCTGCGGCGGCAGCAGCACAGACACCGTTTCGCGGATGAACGGTGCGGCGCTCTGGAAGAAGTCCATCCGGCGCAGCGCGTACCACACTGTGGCGAGCAGTCCGAGGAAGAGTGCGATCCATGCGTCGCCGCGTGCGATGACGCTGAGCAGTGCGGTGAGCGAGCCGTATATGAGGACCTGCGCGCCGATCAGCGCGAATACGCCGGAGCCGCTCCATTCGTTCAGGATCAGCAGGTCGAATCCCGGGATGAGCAGGGCGCTCATGCAGAACGCGATCGCTCCGAACATGAGCATGCGCGCTGCATACAGCATGATGAGCGACTGCGGCCGGACGGCGTAGAGCCGCGCGTAGCCGCGATCACCATCGTCGCTGAAGATCCCGCTCATCAGGACCAGCGTCGCGATCATGGGGAACCGCCCGATGAGCCAGCCGAGCAGGAGCAGCGCGGAGACCAGCGTCGTGCCACCGAGCTCGAAGAGCCGCTCGAGCTCGACGTGACCGTGAGCACTCCCCGTAAAGACGCGCGCCGTGGCGCCTGCCGCGAGGAACACGACGCCGAATGCTGCCAGCCCGATGATGCGCCGCGAACGCGAGCGCAGCGAGAGTGTGAGGAACGAGGCCAGAGCGTTCATCCGTCACCGTCCAGGGCCGTGCGCACCCGTTCCTCGAGGTCCCGCCGGACCGGCTCGACGGCGGCGATGACAGCGCCGAGAGCGATGAGACCGCCCAGTCGCTGACTCAGCTCCGCAGCGCCCGTCACGTGCACAAGGTACTCGCGGTCGTTGAGCTGATCCGCGCCGGGAAAGGCTTCCGCGACCGCGGCGCATGGGGCGTCCAATCGCAGTCGGTATTCCGCGGTGATGTCAGGGCCGCGCACATCAAGCAGGTCGCGAACTGCTCCGCTGTCGAGCACGAGCGCACGGTCGGCGATGCGCTCGATCTCCGACAGGTCATGGCTCGCGATCACCATGGTCCGGCTTTCGGCGCGTAGCTCAGCCACGATGTCGCGCAGTCGTACGCGCCATACGGGATCGAGTCCCTCGGTAGGCTCGTCCAGGACGATGAGCGAGCGCCGGGCGAGAAGCGCCTGAGCCAGGCCCACACGCTGGAGCAGGCCGCGCGACAGCTCACCGGCACGCTTGTCGAGATGCGGCGCGAGACCGAGCAGCTCGACGGTGCGCTCCGCATCGGCCGCCGGTACGCGCTCCAGTCGTGAGAACATCCGCAGTGCTTCACCCGCCCGCCACCGGGCGGGGAGGCTGAATCGCTCCGGCAGGTAGCCGGCGCCGTGCTCTCTCAGGTAATCACGAGGCGTTTCGCCCGCGATGGTGATAGCACCCTCGGTCGGGCGGATGAATCCGAGCAGCAGCGAGAGCAGCGTACTCTTGCCCGCGCCGTTCGGCCCCACCACCGCCCAGACCGTTCCCGGCGAAAATGTCAGGGAAAGCGCACGCACCGCCTCGGGCGCCGCGCCCCTGCGGCCGTATCGTTTCGTGACTTCTCTCAGCTCGATCATCTCACGCGCTTCCGGCACATTCCATGCGCCCCGCCAGCCCCATGGTTTCTCGCGATCCATCCGGTGGCGAGCGTCGCCATTCGACTCGCGGCGCGTCCAGCGCGCCGCGCAATGCGCTGTATACTATCCTCCGCTTCATTGCGCGCCATGTCCGCGGCTTCTGGGGCGCCCTCGCCGCCTTCCTCACGGCAGGCCTCGCGCTGTCCATCGCCGCGGCGGCCGTGTTCGGCCTGCTCGCCGGTATCGTGCATGGCGGCGGCACGCAGACCGTGGACGAGCGCGTGCTCCAGTGGTTCGCCGCGCACCGCTCGCCGCTGCTCGATGAAATCATGTTCGACATCACGACGCTCGGTGATGGCGTCGTTCTCATCATGATCGCGGTGATCGCATCCGTCTTCCTGTGGATCACGAAGCACCACTGGTCGGTCTATATCCTGATCGTCGGGATGATCGGTGGCAAAATACTGAACACCGTGCTCAAATCCGCGTTCGACAGAAACCGGCCGAGCGTTGTGGAATGGTTCTATGAGGTGACGTCACCGTCGTTCCCGTCCGGCCACGCCATGGGCGCATTCATCGGGTACGGGACGGTAGCCTATCTGGTGGGCCGTCTGAGCCCGACGCGGCGCCTGCGGCACGTGACATGGTTCATCGCGAGCGTCACGATCGTGGCGATCGGGGTCAGTCGCATGTATCTCGGCGTGCACTACCCGTCCGACGTGATTGCCGGCTTCCTGGCCGGTCTGGCATGGCTCGCATTCGTCGCCAGCAGCGTGACCGCAGTCCGGTTCTTCGCGCCGCGCCGGCCGGAAACGGCGATCGAAGAGCGCGACCTCGACGCCGGTGGCGCAGGCGACGAGCCTGCCGCACCCGACGAGTCCGCTGACGTCCCGGTGCAGACACGGGATTTCTGAATCACACTCGATAACGGCCCGTCCGGACATTCCTTTGCCCTGACGACAGCTGCATCATGGGCCATGATCACGACAGCGCCATCCCGCACGGCGGGGCCGCTCGGACAAATGCTGATCGCGAGCGGAGCGATCACGGCGGACGACCTGGATGCCGGGCTGGCCGAGCAGGCGCGCACGGCGGAGCGGCTGGGCGCGGTGCTGGTGCGTCGCGGCGCGGACGGCGAGCACGTGGCAAGAATCCTCGCCCGGCAGCTGCGCCTGCCGCACGCCAGCGCGCCGCTTCAGTCGGATCCGGCGGCGATCGCGCTCGTGGAGCGCGCGCTCGCAACGCGGCTGCGGATCGTGCCGCTGTCGCTGACGGACCGCGTGCTGCGCGTCGCGATGGCCGATCCTCTCGACCTCGCGGCGGTAGAGGATCTGCGGTTCCGCACAGGCCGCCGCGTCGAGCCGTGTGTCGCGACGCCCGCGGCGGTGGAGGCCGCGCTCGTGGCGGCGTATTCCGCGCACGCGGTGACCGACGTGCTGACGAAGCTGCCCGGCGCGCGCGACGATGAGTCCGCGCGCGACGTCTCACCCGAGATGGTGGACTCGCTGCGGCGCGCTTCCGAGGCTCCGCCGGTCATCGCACTTGTCGATCTGATGCTCGCACAGGCGGTGCAGCAGCGTGCGAGCGACGTGCACATCGAGCCGGCGGGTACGACAATGCGCGTGCGCGCACGCGTCGATGGCATGCTGCGCGACATCATGGTGCTGCCGCCGCACAGCAGAGGCGCGGTCGTGTCGCGCATCAAGGTGATGGCGGGCCTGGACATCTCCGTGAAGCGGCGCCCGCAGGATGGCCGCAGTGCGGTGCACATCCAGGGTCGCGAGCTCGCGCTGCGCGTCTCCACACTGCCGACCCACGCCGGCGAGAAGGTGGTGCTGCGATTGCTCGATTCGAGCAACGCCGGGCAGCGGCTCGATCAGCTGGGCATGGACGGCCTCCTGCATGACCGGCTCACGCGCCTGCTCGCGCGCAGTCACGGCGTGCTGCTCGTGACAGGGCCGACCGGCAGCGGCAAGACCACGACACTGTATGCTGCGCTGTCTGCGCTCGACCGCGACCGCCGCAACCTGATCACGCTCGAGGACCCGGTCGAGTACCGATTGCAGGGGCTCACACAGGTGCAGGTGCACCGCAAGGCGGGGCTCGGCTTCCCCGCCGCCCTGCGGGCCGTGCTGCGACAGGACCCGGATGTGATCATGGTGGGCGAGCTGCGCGACCGCGAGACGGTCGAGATAGCACTGGCGGCGGCACTCACCGGTCATCTGGTGCTCTCCACCCTGCATACCAACGATGCGGCCTCCGCACCCGCGCGCCTGCACGAGATGGGTGCGCCCGCCTACCTGGTGGCGGGCGGCCTGATCGGGGTACTTGCACAGCGGCTCGCGCGCAAACTGTGCGTACACTGCCGTGCACAGCGGACGGCGCACGCCGAGGATCTCGTCGCCTTCGGCCTGCCCGCGCGCGATGCCCGTGTGTTCGCGCCCGTCGGCTGCCGCCGCTGCGACAGCACCGGTTACCGCGGCCGCATCGGTGTCTACGAGCTGCTCGTCGTCTCACCCAGGATGCGCGAGCGCATAGTGCGGCGTGCTCCGGCCGACGCACTGCTCGAGCTTGCGCGCGCCGAGGGCTTCATCTCGATGGGCCAGGATGCGTGGGCCAAGGTCCAGGCGGGACTCACCAGCATCGGCGAGGTTGCGCCGCTGCTGCTGCAGGCGGAGCTGGAAGGGGCCATCTGTCGCGCGTGCGGTGCGCCCGTCCGCGCACGGTTCAATGCGTGCACGACCTGCGGCGCCAGCCTGCGGCTGCGGTGTGCATGCGGTGCGCGGCTCGACGACGCCTGGCGCCACTGCCCGGCGTGCGCGCGGCCTACGTCTCCAGCGTCTGGTTGAAGCTGTCGGCTACCTGTCGCAGCAGGCGGTCGATCCGATCCCCCGTGGCCGGGAACAGGTGGCGGTCGGAGACACGATTCAGTGCCACGCGCAGTGCCGGGAAGAAATCGGCGCAGTTGCGGTAGAGCTCGGCAATGCCGTGCTGTTCCGCCTCGGTGAAGCGCGCGGCCTGACGGTATCCCGCCGAGCCCATCTCCTCGTAATAGGAGATAGGCGGCGCAGCGCGCCGGTTGACACGCGCCGTGATATGATCAGGGAAGAGACCGCTGAGCCACAGCGCGAACTCGCCCAGGTGCGCGCGCAGCATGAACGCGCGCCGGCCCTCGGACTGATCAGCCGCCGCCATGATGTCGACCAGATAGCGGTACTCCGTATTGTCGTCGGCGATGTGATAGGCGCGCCCGCCGCGGCCGAACGCCGATATCAGTCCTGCCAGATAGTCCGCAACGCCGCGATCCGTGATACCGCCCTCGAGCAGCGCGTGCCTGACCAGCACATAGAACACCAGCTCCGGGCGCGCACTGCTGAACTGCGATCCCGACAGCAGCGCGTTCAGCGTGCGCGGATCGTCCAGGATGAGGTCGAGGCCTTCTTCGCGGAGTCGCTCTTCCTCACGCTCGCGGTCGGCCTCCGAGCCGCGCGTCAGCAGCCAGATGACGAACCTCGCATCGGCGCGATCGAAGGAACTGCGTATGGTAGGCAGAATCATGCGTTCGTCCTCCTGTGCCCGAAAAATCACTTAGCACGGGGTGTGCCGCGGCTACACAGCGTGAATCGCTTCTTGCCCGGGGAGGGTGACGCGTCTAAACTTGCGGGCCGACGGCCCCGCCTCGCGTCTTCATCACTTTACAGCCGTCACCGGCAAAAGATCCAGAGTCATGTTCCGACCCGTGCAGAGGCTGCTGAGGCTCGACCGGCTGGAGCGGCGCCTGTTCGGGTGGCTCCTGCTGCTCACGCTCCTGCCCATGTTCGCGCTGCTCGCCGCCGGCTACATCGTCACCGCACGCTCCCTGGACTGGGTTGGCACGCTCGGCCCCTGGGACAGAGTGGCGGAATCCGGCCGCACACTGATCGATGCCGCCGGGCCGGCCGCGGAGAACGACGCTGAGCTGGCCGTAGCACTGGAAATCCATCGCCGCGAGCTGTCGAGCTCGGTGGTCCTCGCACGGCGGTGGCGCTTTCTCGGCGAGCGGCTGGGCGCGGCACTGCCGTGGATCGCGCTGCTGCTGGCCATCATCCTGACCGCGCTCGCGCTGTGGGTCGGGCGGCGGCTGGCCGTTCAGCTGGCGCGCCCCATCAAGGAGCTGGCTGGCTGGGCCGAGCAGCTGCCGGCCGGTGGCGCCCTGCCCGGCCCGCGTCCCCAGGAAGCTCACGAGGTGCGCGAGGTGCGCGCTCTGCGCGAAGCCATGCGTGTGGCGTCCGTGCGCATCAGCGAAGCGCACGCCCGCGCGCTGGAAACAGAACGCGTGCGCGCGTGGGGAGAGATGGCGCGACGTGTCGCCCACGAGATGAAGAACCCCCTCACGCCGCTGCGCCTCGCCGCGCACCGACTGTCGCGGCATCCGGACGCGGACGGCGCGCTGCGCGAGCCACTCGATGTCATACAGGAGGAGACCGGCCGGCTCGAAGAGCTGGCCCGCCAGTTCGCAGTGCTCGGGCGCCCATCCACGGGGCCGGCCAGCGACGTCGACGTGCGCGAGCTGCTGGAGCGCATGCTCGACAGCGATGTTCCGCCTGACATCGTCGTACGACTCGATGCCGCCGGAGATGTCCCCCTCATTCGCGCGCACTACGACGCACTCCAGCGTGCGTTCCGCAACCTGATCCGTAACGCCGTAGAGGCCATGGACGTCGCCGGGACACGCAGGGAGCTGACGGTCGGCATCCGCACGGCGGGACCGGACCTCCGCGTGTCCGTCGCCGACACCGGCCATGGTATCCCGCCCGAGCGGATCGAGCGGCTGTTCGAGCCGGACTTCACGCTGAAGGCGGGCGGAACAGGATTGGGTCTGGCGGTGGTACGTCAGGCGGTGGCGGCCCACGGCGGCCGCGTCTCCGCCAGGTCGCGGGCGGGCGGTGGTGCGGAGTTCATTGTGGAGCTCCCGCTCGTGGCGCGAACGCCCGATGTCGAATGACCTGCCCGGGGACGCCCCCACCGCAGCTGATCGCCGGGACAGGATGAGCGCGACTCTTGCGACCTGCGGGAGAAAACACGCAATAACCGTTATGGAGCCATCGATGACACGTCTCGTGCGCACCGCCGTTCTGCTGCCCCTGATCGCGCTCACCATTACCGCCTGTGCGGTGCGCCTCGGTGGACCCAGCCCCGAGGAATACGACGTTGCTGCGGTGTTCGAGCTGCGCGATGCGGATGCGGACGCGGTCGCCGCGAGGCTCCGGGACATCGGTGCCGAGATCGTGCTGATGGCTGCCGAGCGCCAGGACAGCGCATGGTTCAACTATGTCGGCCATACGGCCGGTCTGGTCGTGAGCGGGCCGGGTGCGACCACAGGCCGCGGCTATGCGTTCATGACGACGCCCGCTCTGGAGATCCTCGGTGACACCACGCTCGTGCTGCCGGTACAGGGCGGCGGCAGCGTGCACATGCATGATGCGCTGTACAGGATCGACGAGTACCGCAACATCGATCTGATGATCGTGCGCCTCGAAGGCCCCGATCTGCGCATCACCGTACGGACATTGCTGAACTACATCGCCACCGACGTTCCCGCCGATGCGCCGCTCCTGCTCGCACTCGATGGTCCGACCGCGGCGATCGCCGACAGCGCTGCGACCATGATCCGCGCGACGATCGGAGATGCGTCGGAGTGCCGCGAGGACGAGCAGGCTGCCGCCCCCGCAGTACGCCTGCTGTACGGGCCGTCCGCGCGTGTGGCCTGTCTGTCCGCCCGCAACCTGACGGGAGTGACGACCGGAATCGTGGCACGCCTCGAGGTCGGTCGCTGACCACGCAATGGCCGACATCCTGATCGTCGACGATGAGCCCAACATCCGGCGACTCCTCGCGAGTCTGCTGGAAGCGGAGGGTCACGCGGCCAGGACGGCGGCATCCGGGGAGGACGGCCTGACAGCCGTAGCAGACCGCGAGCCGGACGTGGTGCTGCTCGATCTGGCGCTGCCCGGCGCGAACGGCCTCGAGATCCTCGCGACACTGCACACCACACATCCTGCGCTGCCCGTCGTCATGATGAGCGGACGCGCGACACTGACGGACGCAGTGCGTGCGACGAAGATCGGGGCTTTCCACTTCATCGAGAAACCACTCTCGGCCGAGGCCGTGCTGCTGACGGTGGCCAGCGCGATCGAGCTGCGTCGCGCGCGCGAGCTCACGCGCACCCTCACCGCCGAATTGAGCGCTGGTGCGCGGCTCGTGGGCTCGAGCCGCGTACTCCAGCGCGTGCGCGGCCTGATCGAGCAAGTGGCGCCGACGGACGCACGCGTGCTGATCACAGGCGAAAGCGGCACGGGCAAGGAGATGGCCGCCGCGGCGCTGCACGAGCTATCACCGCGCGCGGCCGGGCCCTTCGTGCGTGTGAACAGCGCAGCCATTCCGCGCGAGCTCGTCGAGTCCGAGATGTTCGGCCACGAGCGCGGCGCGTTCACGAGTGCCCACGAGGCTCGGCGCGGCCGCTTCGAGCTGGCAGATGGCGGCACGCTGTTTCTCGACGAGGTCGCCGATCTCGGGATGGAGGCGCAGGCAAAACTGCTGCGCGCGATCGAGACCGGCACGATCGAGCGGATCGGCGGTCAGGCGCCCATCCGGGTCGATGTCCGCATGATCGCCGCGACGAACCGCAACCTGGAAGCCGAGATGGCGACGGGTCGCTTTCGCGACGATCTGTATTATCGTTTGAACGTGCTGCGCATCCACATGCCGCCGCTGCGCGAACGGCTGGATGATGTGCCGGAGCTGGTCGAGCATCTGATGCAGCGGCTGCGGCAGCGGCACGGACTCGCGCCGCCGGTCATGACACCGGAAGCGCTGGAAACGCTCCGTCGCTATCAGTGGCCCGGCAACGTGCGCGAGCTGGCGAACGTCTGCGAACGGCTCGCCATCCTGTATCCCGGGCGGGACGTCGGACGGCGGGAGCTGGCGGGAGTGATCGCAGCGGATGCCGCCGCTCGGCCGGTCTCTGCCCACGAGGAGGCGCCGCTCCACGAGCGCATGGATGCGTTCGAACGGGAGCTGATCGAGCGCACGCTCGATGCGGCCGAAGGCAGTGTGGCGGACGCAGCGCGGAGGCTGCGGACGGATCGTGCCAATCTCTATCGCCGCATGAAGAGACTCGGGATCGAGCGATGAGAACCGCTGCACCTCCCTCATCATGAACGCGCGACACGCACACACCCGCTGACGGAAGTATCGATGACCGCTCGTCGTCCACACCACCTTCCATGCCTGCTGGCCGCCGCGGTCATCACGTTGATCGCTCAGCCAGCGGCCGCGCAGGAGATCATCGTCTCCCTGCTGCCCGACAGCGCGGCCGAGCGCATGGTCGAATTCCACAACATGGAGACGACCACCCGGTTGTCGGGCGACGCCCGCATCGGGCCGGGGACCATCATGCGCGGCGGTGTCGCCGTGCTCGGCGGCAGGTTCGTGGTCGAGGGGACGGTCGAGGGCGATGTCGTAGTGATCAACGGCGATCTCCTGGTCCTGCCGGGTGGCACGATCGCCGGACGCGCGAGCGTCGCCGGCGGCGAGGCGACCATTACGCCGCCGGGCGCGGTCGCAGGCGAAGTGCGCGTGTATCGCGAGCCGCTGCGGTACCGCTACCTCGACGGCGCGATCGCCTACGTCCCACCGGATCTGGAGGAAGGACTCTCGGCGGGGCGCGACTTCGCGTTCGGACGTACGGACATCCAGATCGCATCCTACGGTGCCTACAGTCGCGCCGAGGGGCTGCCGATTGCCGCGGGTCCGCGGGTCCGGTTCGGTGGGACGCACCCCATCAGCGCACGCGCACTTCTGATTGCGCGAACCGCCGTGCCGCCTGACCTGGATCGCAAGAGAGTCGGCTACGACGTGCGGGTCGAACAGCTGGCCGCCCCGGACCTCGGTCTGACCCTCGGCGCGCGCGTGCTCTCCGTAGTCACGCCGATCGAGAGCTGGGGCCTCACCGATCGCGAGAGCGCGCTCGCGACGTTCGTGCTGCACACGGATTACCGCGACCATTATGAACGTGAGGGGTGGTCCGCGTTCGCACGGCTCGCACGGCCGGGCACGCCCTGGCAGGTACAGCTCGAGTATCGCGACGAGGAACATCAGCGCACTCCGGTCGCCGATCCCGTCGTACTGTTCCGCACGAGCTCGAGCTGGCGCCCCGAAGCGAGCATCGCAGAGGGATCGCTGCGTTCCGTGACGGCGGCGCTGCGTTATGACACCCGCAACGAGGAACGCGACCCCTCGGCGGGCTGGCTCATTGAAGCGGGCGTGGAGCAGGGGATCGGCGGAAACCTGGTGAACCCCGGCTCGTTCGATCAGGAGACCGGCGCGACCGTCAGTCGCACGGCGAACAGCTCCTTCCTGACGGGCCGCCTGGACATGCGCCGCTATGCGCGGCTCAGCCCTTACGCACGGCTCAGCATGCGCGTGCTCGCGGCCGGCTCGATCGACGGCGGCTCCCTGCCACCGCAGCGACAGCATGCGCTCGGCGGCGAGGGGTCACTGCCGGGGTACCCGTTGTTCGAGTTCGACTGCGGTGCGCGCACCAACTTCGTCGATGTCGGGGGTGACACGTTCCACCCCTACTACGGCTGTGACCGCATGGCCGTGGTGCAGCTGGAGTATCAGGCCGGGTTCCCGTTCGCACGCCGCGTCAGTGAGGCTCTCGGCCTCGGACCCTCCCTCGGATACCTGGCCCGCTGGGTGGCTTTCTTCGATGCCGGCCGCGCCTGGAACGAGCCCGGCTCCCGCGACGGCCGCTTCGGCGGCAACGACGACTTCTCCGTCGACGCGGGACTCGGTATCCGGCTGGGACCGCTCGGCGGATACTGGACGATGCCGCTGTCCGGACACGGCCACGGCTTCAACCTGTTCGTCCGGATCGCGCCGCGGATCTGATGCAGCTCGCGCTCGCACTCGTCCTGTTGACCGCCGCGGCCGGCATGCCGGACCCGCCAGCGGACAGCGTGCGTCTGCGGCAGGAGCGACCGCTCACGATCGTGATCGATGAAGCAAACGGCAATCGCCCGGTGGTTCGGGTCGGACCGGTGCTCGGCGACGATGAGCTCGAAGATGCCGCCACGTCGGGCCTCCCGCTGAGGGTCCGCGTGCGCGTCGAGCTCTGGAAGGACCGGCTCTTCGATCAGCTCGTCGATACCACGAGCTGGTCGACGGTAATCGTCCACGAGCCGATCAGCGAGCAGTTCTTCGTGCGTTCGCTGCCCGCGACACGCGGGTCGCGGCGTGCCTCGACCTTCGCGTCGGCACGGGAGGCGGTCGAGTCCGAGTACCTGCTCAGCATGAGGCCGCGCGGCGCCGGACAGTACTACTACACGGTATCTCTCCAGATCGAGACGCTGTCCGTCTCCGACCTCGAGGAACTCGAGAGGTGGCTCCAGGGCGAGCTGCAGCCGGCCGTGAGTGGACAGCGGTCAGTGCCGGGTGCGATCGGGCAGGGCGCCAAACGGTTGATGCTGCGGCTGCTCGATCTCCCCGAGCGACGCTACGAAGCCCGGACGGGACGGTTCCGCATCGGCTGATACCGGCCGTCGGTCACACTGCCGGGCCGCTGGATCCATGAACGCGAAACGGCGCGAGCCCTGAGGCCCGCGCCGTTGTGCCGAGCTGCGGTCGCTGTCCCTGCGGACCCTGCCAGGTCTCCCGGGAGCGTCCTCGCGTGCAACTGCCCGGCGCTTACGAGTCCGAACGTTCCGACTGTTTCCGTGCGAGCCGCGCAGCAGCCTCCCGTTCCTCGGCTTCGCGCACACGCTCGCGCGCACGCTCCGCATCCTGCTCCGCCTCACCCTCATGCTGGGCCAGCCGGCCTTCGCGCTTCATCTTGTTGTCGCCCAGGAGCTCGCCGAGGCCTTCCTTCACCTTGCCACCGACGTGCTTCGCCTTGCCGTTCAGGTCGTCAGCCATGCTGCCTCCGTTCGTTGAATCCGTTGCAGCCAGACGGGCAAAGTCCATGCCCGATATGTCCCGGCTGGCATGTGTCGTGCACCGCGCCATGTCATGGCGGATCGCTCTGTGATTGACGCCGACGCCGCCAGGACGCGGCGCCGGCAGCTCGACGCGCACTCCCATCCTGATGACGTCAGCGGCGCGCAACCGCCGGCGCAGACGGGAGATGATACGACGGCAGACACTGCCCTTCGCACGGAGCTGGAGCTCGCGCGGCGGCGCGCGGCGTTCCTGTCCGAGGCGAGCAGTATCCTCGTGGCCACGTCGCTCGATTTCGAGACGACGCTCACAGCGCTCGCGCGACTCGCGGTTTCGCGCCTGGCGGACTGGTGCGCGATTCACCGCATCGACGAGGGCGGCACACTCGTCCGCGCGGTCGTGTCGCATCGTGATCCTTCCCTGGACGAACCTCTCACCGAGCTGGTGGACCGGGCGCTCAACGACCGCTGGCGCAGCACCGTCCGCAGTGTTGCCGGCACGGGCCGGTCACAGGTCCAGGCGCAGCTGAAGGCCGATACGTGGTTCGTAACGGACGGAGTCGACCCCGGCCTTCTGGACCGTGTGGCGACGGGGTCCGCGATGATCACGCCGCTCACCGGCCGCGGCGATGTCCTCGGTGCGATCACACTCGTGTCGACCGAGCGCGGCCGTTCCTTCAATGACGAGGAACTGGGCCTTGCCGAAGAGCTCGGGCGGCGGGCCGCGATCGCGCTCGACAATGCCCGTCTCTACCGCCAGGCACACGAGGCGAATCGCGTCAAGGCAGACTTCCTCGCCGTCATGTCCCACGAGTTGCGCACGCCGCTCAATGCCATCATGGGATATACCGACCTGCTCGATGCCGGCGTCTCCGGCGACCTGAACGACCGCCAGCACCATCAGCTGGACCGGATCCGTGCGAGCGCGCGTCATCTGCTTCAGCTCATTGAGGAGATCCTCAGCTTCGCGCGCATGGAAGCGGGTGCGGAGGAGGTGCAGCTCGAGAAGGTCCGCGCGGACGATCTCGTTCGTGACGTCGCCGCGGGAATTCAGCCGCTCGCGGAGTCCAAGGGGCTGAGCTTCGACGTGGAGATGCAGGACGAGGACGTGACGATCCACACGGACCCGGCCAAGGCGCGCCAGATCCTCATGAACCTGCTGTCGAACGCGGTGAAATTCACGGAGCGGGGCGGGGTGACGCTGCGCCTGCGTGCGAATGCCAGGCGGGTGCACTTCGACATCATCGACACGGGCATCGGCATACCGCAGGAGCAGATGGACCGCATCTACGACCCGTTCTGGCAGCTGGAGCGGCCGAATACGCGCCGCGTCGGGGGAACGGGTCTCGGACTCAGCGTATCGCGTCGCTATACGCGGCTGCTCCGCGGAGAGCTCGCCGTGGAGAGCCGGCCTGACAGGGGAACGAGTGTCACCGTGTCGCTACCGCTGCACCGCGAGACGACCGTGCCGCAGGGCTGATGCCCGCGGCTGCGCGCTCGCGCTGCTCGTGGGCTGCACAGGCGGCCACTGGCCGCCGCCTCACCCCGGCCGTATCCTAGCCGACCACACGACACCTGCGCACAGCGGCACCGGAGGATCCATGCGCGATGTGGACGGAGTCGCACTCCGTTCCACCCTGGCGGACCTGTTCACGACACCGTTCGACTCACCGGTCGATGACGACAGGTTCAACGATGTGGCGTTGCGTGTGTTCGCCTACCAGTACGAGCGCAACGGACCGTACGCAGCGTATTGTGACCGCCGGGGCAGGACTCCCGTCACGGTCGCGCACTGGACGCACGTTCCCGCAGTCCCGACGGCGGCATTCAAGGAAGTGACGCTTTCGACCGGCGCACCCGCGGACGCCGAGGCCGTATTCCGTACGAGCGGCACCACCCGCGGTCCGGAAAAGCGCGGCACCCATTACGTCATGGACGCCTCACTGTATCACCTGTCGCTGATCCCCAACTTCGCAGCATGCGTCCTTCCCGATGGTGCTCAGCCCCTGATGGTGTCGCTGATGCCGTCGGCGCGGGAGATGCCGGATTCGTCGCTCGCCCACATGATCCACGTCGTGATGGATCGGCTGGGTGGGGAGGGGAGCGCCCACTGCGCTGACGTCGAGCACGGCATCGACACCGACCGTCTCGCCGGCACACTGCACGAAGCGGAGCGCGCCGGCGCGCCGGTGTGTCTGCTCGGGACCTCCTTCGCCTACGTGCGCTGGCTGGACGAGCTGAGCGCAGCAGGAGAAGGATTCCGGCTGCCCGCCGGTTCGCGCCTCATGGACACGGGTGGGTTCAAGGGGCATGGGCGTGAGGTGGATGAATCCTCGCTGCGCGCGCTCTACGCCCGGCTGCTCGGCACTGCGGACAGCCACTGCGTCAACGAATACGGCATGACGGAGATGCTGTCCCAGTTCTACGACTCCACTCTGCGCGACGCAGTCATGGGCCGCGAGCGCGAGCGCCGCAAGATCGGGCCGCCATGGGTACGCACGCGGGTCGTCGATCCGGAATCACTCGAGCCCGTCGACGCCGGACAGCCCGGACTGCTGCAGCATTTCGACCTGGCCAATGCCGGGTCCGTCATGGCGATCCAGACGGAGGATGTCGCTGTCGCGGTAGACGACGGTTTCCGCCTCCTCGGGCGGGCCGCCGGTGCGACGCCGCGCGGCTGTTCCATCGCCATGGACATGCTGCTCGACGCCATCGACAGCCGGGGCCGCTGACCATGCAGCGCATTGCCGCCCACCACCTGCCGCTGGACTGCGCAGGAGGCATCGAGCAGGTCGTGGCCGAGAGTGGGCGGGTGCGTGCCGTCGTCCCGGCCATGGACGCTGCGACTATCGACCGCGTATGCACCCGGCTCCTGGCCGCGCGCGTCGAGCTGGCTGCCATGCCGGTATCCCGTGTCGTGCGATCCATCGATACTGCGGCGCGACGCCTGCTCGACCCGGCGGAACCCGAACGCGGCCAGGTGCTCGAGTCGCTGCGCGACATCTCCGGCTTCTCCGATGCAATGGCAGCGCATGTCCTCGACCGAGTGGTCACCGACTGGCTGGCACCGCAGCTGGAGCAACTGGTTCACGTCGAGCTGGGCGGCGCGGATGCAGTCGAGTCGTTCACGCGCACGGCCGGCGGGCGGCGTGTGCGGGCTGTTGCCCCGCCGCTCGGACTCCACGTCTTTTCCGGCAACGTGCCCGGTGTCGGCGTCACATCCATCGTGCGGGCTCTGCTCGTCCGCTCGGCCGTGCTCGGCAAGTCCGCAGCGACCGAGCCGTCACTGGCCCCTGCTTTCGCACGGCTGCTCGCCGAAGTCGATCCCGAGCTCGGCAGCTGCGTCGCCATCACATACTGGCGCGGCGGTGATCGCGCCATCGAGGATGCCGCGCTCGCGCGGGTCGGGCTCGTCGTGCAGTATGGCGCGGCCGAAGCCGTCGCGGCCCTGCGCGCGCGCGCGCCTGCGCACGTGCATTTCGTAGAGCATGGACCGCGTATCTCCTTCGCCGTAATCGCCGCCGCCGACGACAGAAACGTGCACGCTGCGGCCGGGAATCTCGCGCGCGCGGTCGCATTGTTCGATCAGCAGGGCTGCGTTTCGCCTCAGCTCGCCTACGTGATCGGCACGGCCGAAACAGCGCGCGTTTTCGCCCGTGCCGCGGCTGACGCGCTCGGCGATCTCCAGGTCGAGCTGCCGCGTGGTCGCATCAGCGCCGCCGAGGCCGTCGCGATCCGCGATCTGCGCACCAGCGCAGAGTTCGGCGCCATTGCAGGGCGCGGTGGTGAGCTCTGGGCAGGGCACGACCTGTCCTATTCCGTCATCCTCTCCGCGGATCCGACATTTCAGGGGTCCTGCCTCAACCGGACCCTGCTCGTGAAGCACGTCCCGGATCTGGTGGACGTGCTACGGGCCATCGCGCCCGTCGGTCACCTGCTGCAGACCGTTGGCCTCTCCGGGTTCCCGCCCGAAAAGCTGACCGCCGTCGCCGCGTCGCTCGCGGATGCCGGCGCCAGGCGCATCACGACCGTGGCGGACATGCCATGGCCGTCTCCCGGCTGGCACCACGACGGACGCGGACCGCTCCGCGAGCTGGTTCAATGGTGTGACCTGGACCCGGACCTGGCTTCACTTTGCGGTTGAGGGCGGTTCAACCATGGGGCATCCACAGCCGGCTGCGCGTCGCATGCCTCGTTGTGAGGCAAAATGTGGATGACGCGTCGCGCATCAGGGATTGCGCATGGCGCCCTGGGAATCGCGCATGGCTCGATTGCGCGTAACCGCAAAGTGAAGCCGTGTCCGTGGGGGCGCGTCCGGGGTCTGGCCGGTCCCGGGGGTAGGCCGGGTCCCGGGGGTCAGGCCGGCTCGGATTTCTGAAACAGGTCCCGTACCTGTTCCTCCCCCATGCCGCGCCACTCCTCGGCCGCCTCGACCGGCGGGCTGTCCAGACGCGTGAAACGCTTCGTTTCACTCGGCGTATCTTCGCACACGAAAATGACTTCGGCGTGCTCATGCCCAGCGCCGAAACGCCCCGAAATCACGCTTCCCGACCACCTGCGACCCTCGTCGTCAGTGAACGACCGGGTCTCCATCCGCGGCGTCTCCGCGTCCTCGCGCTTCTCCTGGTTCATCGCCGCCCTCCGTTGTCAACCGTTGCGCTGCTGCCGGTCGGCCGCCTTATTGTGGCGCCTGTGCAACGGCCGTACCCGCGACGCGGGACGAGAGGCAAGAAGGCGGCCCGACCGGCAGGAGCGGAAAAAGCCGTCGAGGGTGCAACTCACATATCATTGAGCAGCGCGAGGTTGCAGGATTATCCACAGTTTTTTGGCGCCGTGGGGTACACCGCTTGCACTTTGGCCCCCAGCGGTGGCTGATTCCGCCCGTCCGGCGGGAGCCGTTTGAGTGCACCATGCAGCACACGGGCAGTCGTATGGCTGCGCGTGCTCCATGTGACGAAGGTGGTTTATGATAGCGAATATCAAGTACTTCACTCGTCTGATACTGGGACTGGGGTGGGGAAGCGGCGGCCGTGCCGGCAGGGCGGTCGTCGCCGGCTTGGTAGTGATGGTTATGGCAGGTGCTGCAACGTACGAAGGAGACCGGGATCTGGCCGTACGGCTGGCAGCGGTCGACGCGCTGGAGGCGCGTGCGCAGCATGTGAGCGCACTCTTCGACGGTGTCGAGCAGGTATATGAGGAAGAGGTCGCACCGATCGAGCGCGTGCTGCTCGGCTACCGGAGCGACGATCCGCAACTCGTCCGGCGCGTCGCGGTGGCGCTCGTGCGGGAAGCACGGCGCACGGAGCTGGAGCCGCGGCTGCTGCTCGCGGTGCTGCTGGTGGAGAATCCGTGGATCGACCCGAGTGCGAAGAGCTTCGTCGGCGCCCAGGGCCTGATGCAGGTGATGCCCTTCCACCGCGGCCAGTGGAAGCCGTGTGAGCCGCGACTGGATGACATTGACGCCAACATCTGCCACGGTGCGCAGATCTTCGCCTGGAACCTGAAGGCGACGAATGGCAACGTGGACAAGGCGCTGCTCCGTTATAACGGCTGCGTTCGCGGTACGAACACACCGGACTGCCACCAGTATCCGAATCACGTCTACGCTCGCGCCGGCCGCGCGTCCGTTCTCGCCTGGCGCGGCGGTACGATGGGAGCATCGCGGTAGGTAATGATCATCGCCCGCCGGTAGGCCTCACGGGGTGATCCCGGGGGACGACCGCCCGAAATGGCAGCTTCTTATCATGGAAAGACGGGCGGGCCCACGCGGGCCCGCCCGTCTGCTGTTCCTCGCCGTCCAACCGGCAGAATGCGATGGAACTCGACGCAACGCCGAGCCTGGATCCGGCCGTCTGCGAGTGAGAGGTCGCAGGGCTCAGCCCAGATTCCGATCCGAAGGTAGCAGCGACCGGTGTATGGCGAGCGCGGCGCGTACGCCTTCAGCGGCGGCAATGGAGGCGAGGTGCGGCTGGCCGGTGATGTCTCCGACGGCGTGCACGCCGGGCACCGAGGTCTCCTGCCCCTTGTCGACGACGACGTAGCCATCTTCGTCGAGCTCACAGCCGAGTTGTTCGGCCAGCTCGCAGCGCGGCTCGGATCCGAGGTGGAAGAACAGGGCGTCGAGACGGAGCGGATCACGATCCGCGAACTCCGCCTGCGTCAGATTGCCGCCATGGCCAGTGACGCGCACGACGGGGTCGGCCACGATCTCAATACCGCTGCCGTGGACCACACCGCTTTCGTCATCGGTGAGGTCGAGCTCGTGGCCATGAGCAAGCAGCGTGACCTCGGACGTCCAGTGTCGCAGATACAGGGCTAGACTGGCGCCGTAGCGGTTCCAGCCCACTACGCCAATGTGCGTGTCAGCGAACGAGGGGCCGTCACAGTCGGGACAGTGGAAGACCGACGTACCGTACAGCTGCTCCAGGCCCTCGATGTCGGGCAGGTAGTCGCGCAGGCCGTACGCCAGAATGACGCGCCGGGCGGAGTGGACCTGACCATCCTGTGAGTATGCCGTGAACGCGTCCTTGGCGCCTTCGATCTTCACGATCTCCCCTTCGACCGTCTCGACGCCCTCCCCCAGCGCCTGCTGCTGGAGCCGGCGCCGCAGCTCGAGAGGTGATGGGTCCACGATCCCGGGATAGCCGTGCACCGCCCACGCCGGCTCGTTACGGGGCTCGCCCGCGTCGAACAGGAGTACACTGCGCTGATAGCGTCCGAGCCACATCGCGGCTGACAGGCCGGCGGGACCACCTCCGACAATGATGGCGTCCTGTATCTCAGTCGTCATCCGCGCCGGCACCATCCAGTTGCGCGCGTCGCGCCTCGGCCATCTGCTCCCGTGTCATCGGGAGGTCGATCCGGAACGTCGTGCCCTCGCCCTCCTGGCTCGTGACCGAGATGGCGCCACCGTGCGCCTGCACCACGTCATGCGCGATCGCGAGTCCCAATCCGGCGCCCTTGCTGCGCGCCTGCTCCCCGATCTGGTAGTACTTGTCGAACACGTGCGGCAGCTGTTCGGCGGGCATGCCCGCTCCCGTGTCAGTCACCTCGATCCGGAAGCGGTCGTCTACCACCCGTCCGTGCACGCCTATGCTGCCGCCCTCGGGCGTGAACTTGAGAGCGTTACCGAGGATGTTGCCGAGCACCTGGTCCCGCAGGCGATCGCCGTCCGCCGGAATCCGCTCGGGCGCATCGTCCGCCAGTTCCACGCTCAAATCGATTCCCTGCTTGTTCGCCAGCACCTCGAACGTGCGCTGAACGCGCTCGAACAGCTCCGGCACGGCCAGCTCTCCTATCTCGAGCTTGAGACCACCCGCCTCCAGGCGGCTGATGTCGAGCAGCTGGTTGACCAGCTGCGTCAGGATGCGTGCCTGCTCCTGGATCGATTTCAGGGCGACCCGCTGCTTCTCGGAGATTTCGCCGTACACACCCTCCTGGATCAGCTCGGCGTATCCGCTCACGACATTGATCGGTGTCTTGAGCTCGTGCGTCGCCACGCTCATGAAGTCGGCCTTCATGCGGTCCAGGTCCGCCAGCTGCCGCGTCATGCTGCGGAACGATCGTGACAGGTCCCCGATCTCATCGCGACGGTCGTACGGCAATCCGGCGGGAATGATGAACTCGCCGGCCGATACCGCGGCCATCGAGCGGCGCAGTCGTGTGACGGGCTGTACCAGGGTATGGGTGACCCAGGTCCCGAGCAGGATCGCAATCGTAAAGCACGCGAGCAGCGCGAGCAGGGTCGTCGTCAGGGCGGTCGCGCTGATCAGCTCGGCGGCCTGAAGATCACGTTTGCTCCGTGTATCGATCTCCGTACCGATACGGACCAGTATGGAATCGACGCCGGTGAAGAGGCGCGATACGGCGGGCAGGCGGTCCGTCGCTGCCTGGTACTCCCCCCGTGCGACCAGCCCGTCGAGGTTCCGGGCTTCGGCCATGATGCGGTCGACGGCAGTGTCGACTTCGGCGGAGAGCTTGTCGTACCCGGCGCCATGCAGCTCGGCGATGTGGGCGCGTGCGGTCGCCAGCGCGGAGTCGCGTTGCACCGCGGCCGCCGTGGTGTCACCGGCTAAAGCCACGTAGTTACGTTGCTGACGCTGCGCTTCGCCCAGCTGGGTACGCAGTCCGCTCAGCGCCGAGAAGGCGGCGCCGTGAGTCAGGCTGACGCTGGTCGCGATCTCACTGAGCCTGCTGAGCCGATGCGCCGCGTACAATGCAGGCAGCACCATCAGCAGGGCGACACCGCCGATTGTCAGGATGAGGCGTAGCCGCAGCGTCATCGGCGCGGAGGGGGCAGTGAAGTACTCCTGTTAATGGCGGATCGTCTGTTTGACACGCTCGAGCTCCTGCTTCGTCTCCTGGAGCTCCTTGTCGCGCGTCTGTACCAGCTGTTCCAGCTCGGTGACACGGCGACGCAGCGCTTCGCGCTCCGTCGTGATGCGGTTGATGCGTGCCGGCACGCTCTCGGCCGCCGATGCGGGCAGCTCCCGCTCCACCGCCGCGACCTCCGCTTCCGCGGCAGCCCGCGCCGCATCGGCACGTGCGAGCCGTTCCTCCTGCGCACCCAGCTCGAGCGCCAGCAGGTAATAGCTCTCACCCACGGGGATCAGCCAAGGCTCCAGCTCCGGGATGCTCAGAAGCCGTGCCGACATTTCCGCCGCCGCCCACAGGCGCCGGTCCGGATTGCGGTTGTCGAGGTCGGCCGCGATCAGCGCCAGCATCGCCTGCTGCCCCACGCGTTCCTGCCAGCGCTCGCGGTACAGCGGCTCCAGCACAGCGCGGGCTGTGGCGTAATCCTGGGCCTCGAGCGCGGCCACACCCTGGTTGAGCTGGTCGTGCGGGTCCGGCTGCCGCGAAAACGACAGAGCTGCACAGCCGGTGACACCCGCTGTGGTCAATGCGAGCAGCAGTGCCGCACGTATCATCATCATCTCCCTGAGCCCCTGCTGCCTCCAGGGCAGCATTATCCTGAATCGACTGCACCGCATGCAATCCGCGGGCCCGCCGCCGGCCTATGATGCCAGCGTTAGCCCCGAATTTGCATGTGCCTGAAGCGAACGATTACTTTCGCGTGCGACTGAACCCGTTCTCAGCCTTCACCCTGCCCGGCGCTTGCCCGGGCTCACACCGCTGACGGATGAGCGAATTAACACAGCCCCAGCTCGACGACAACGTGGGCCCCTCCAGCGACGAGGGGAAGTACGTCTACTGCATCATCAAGTCCCCCGACAGCCGGGATTTCGGGCCCATCGGCATAGGCGACGGCGAGAACAAGGTCTACACGGTCAACCATCAGGACCTGGCGGCGGTCGTGAGCGACACGCCGATCCGCATTTATGATCCGACCCGCGAGAATGTCCTCGCCCACGAGCTGGTCAATGAGACCGTCATGCGCCAGTTCACCGTCATTCCCATGTCGTTCGGCACGATCTTCCGCACGCAGGAGGACATCGTAGAGCTGTTGAAGTCGACGTACAAGGCGTTCGACGATGTTCTCGACAAGATGCGTGACAAGATCGAGTTCGGCCTGAAGGTGCTGTGGGACCGTGACAAGGTCATCGGCCGGCTCGAGCAGAGCGACGACGAGATCCGCCGGCTGAAGGAAGAGATCACGGGCAACGCGCAGAGCTCGACGTACTTCGCCCGGATGCAGCTCGGCCGTCTTGTCGAAAGTGCACTCGAGAGCACCGCCAACGGCTACGTCATGGACATCCACGAGTCGCTGAAGCCGGTCGCGGTCGCGAGCCGGTCGAACAAGCCGATCGGCGACCGCATGATCATGAACGCGGCCTATCTGGTGGAGCGTTCCCGCGAGCAGGAGTTCGACGAGGCGGTGAAAGCGCTCTCCCGGAAGTACGAAGACGTCCTGTCCTTCAAGTACACCGGACCCTGGCCGCCTTACAACTTCGTCAATATCAAGCTGCGCCTCGAGCGCGCCGACGCTTGAAGCACAAAATCGGGATCGGGAGCGTGTTCGTGTGCGGTTAGCGGGGACGGACAGCCCGACTTCCCCGTGCCGTGCAGTTCCCGCACTCGAGCCCGGACACGATACCGCTCCCGCTCCCGAGTTCGTGTAAGAAATCATGGGCCTGATCAAGCATCTCCTCTTCTGGCCAGTCACCGGGCCGCTCTTCCTGACCGAGTTCTCCATGAACAAGGTGCAGGGCGTGGTGCGGGAGGAGCTGACGGACGATACGCGAATCAAGGCGGAGCTCATGGAGCTCCAGCTGAAGCTCGAGCTCGGCGACATCGACGATGATGAGTACGTCGCATATGAGGCCGACCTCATGCGCCAGCTGCGCGAGATCCGCGAGTGGCGTGAGCAGTTCGGCATGGGTGTGTCGGGCGGGCCCGTTCGCGTGCAGGCGCAGCGGCCGGATGAATCGGTCGAGCCGGACGACAGCGCCGATGTCGTCGATGATGACGAGGCGCGCGCTGCACAGGCCGAGGACGAGGTGGACACCCGGGGCGTCGGGCGGAAGCCCCCGGTGGCTGATCCGTCCGGTGGTGTGGACATAGACCTGAATCTGGACTGGGACTGACGCACCATGAGCCGGTTGCTCCAGGCGGCCGGTGACGCACCTTTCATATTCGTGACCGGCAAGGGCGGTGTCGGCAAGACGACGACGGCCGGGGCACTGGGTCTCGAGCTCGCCGACAGCGGAACGCCCACTCATCTGATCTCGACCGATCCCGCACATTCCCTGGCCGACCTGTTCCAGCACGGCGCCGGCGGCTTCGTCGTGACATCGCCCTGCTCGCCGTTGCTTCGCATCGAGGAATTCGCTGCCGGCGCGGCCGGTGACGCCTGGGTCGAGCATGCGCTCGGACCCGTGTCGCAGATCGTCGAGGGCGGTACGTATCTCGATCGTGAGGACGTGGCTGCTTTCAGCCGTCTCGCGCTGCCGGGCATTGATGAGATGATGGCTGTACTCCGGCTGGTGGAGCTTTCAGCGACGGCCGGACCTCGCAGCCGCGTCGTGGTCGACACGGCACCGACCGGCCATACGCTGCGGCTGCTGGACGCGGGAGGCACGTTCGAGGGGATTGCGCGCGCGCTGCGCGCGATGGCGGAGAAGGCGTCAGCGGTGGCGGGCGCCATGCTTGGCCGCGCCGTCCGCATGCGAGGCGAGGACATCATTGAGGAGCTGGAGGACGCGGTCGGCGGGTATCGGGATCGCGTTCTCGGTCCCGCTGCGTTCGTGGTCGTGACCCGGGCCGGTGCCGTCGTGGAAGCCGAGACCGCTCGGCTGGTCGCGGACCTGGAGCGCCGCAGCCTGCGGGTGGTCGCGGTCGTCAGCACGGGGCCCGGAGATGGCCGGCAGGTTCTGCCCGGTGCCGCGCATCTTCGTGTGCCGCTGCTCGAGGACGTGGCCGGGTGCGCCGGCTTGCGGCGGTGGCGGGAGCATGTCGATTCGGGCGGCATGACTGCGGAGCCCGGTCCCGCAATGGAGGCGGACCGTGGCGCGGCCCCGCGGCCTGCGGGTGGACCGGACCCCGCGGTCCCCGTATCCGGACCCGGTCCGGCCGACCAAGCGAAGTCCGGACCAGGTCCGGCCGACGAGGCGAAGTCCGGACCCGGTCCGGCCGTTCCGTTGGTTCCAGGCGTTGCTTCCGGTGGTGCGGATGCGCCCACGGCCGTCGCGTGGCTTGCGGGCGCCGCGCAGCGGCTGCTGTTGTTTGCGGGCAAGGGCGGCGTCGGGAAGAGCACGTGTGCAGCCGCAGCGGCGATTGCGCTCGCCCGCGAACGGGATGTACTCCTGTGCAGCACGGACCCGGCGGGCTCTCTGAGCGATGTCCTTGGCACCGCGGCGCGGGAGCCCGTGGCGCGGCTGCGGGTGCTGCAGATCGAGCCGGCAGTGGAGCTCGAACGCCTGCGCGACGCATACCAGGAGGAGATCAGTGCGGCGCTGGAGCGAGTGGGTCTCACCGAATCCGCGGTGCTCGACCGCCGGGTCATCGAGACACTGTGGCACCTGACGCCGCCCGGGATCGATGAGCTCACGGCCATGGCAGCCATGGTGGCAGGATCGAAGACGGGTGAGCTCGTCGTCATCGATTCCTCGCCGACCGGGCATTTCCTCCGGTTGCTGGAGATGCCGGACATTGCTCTGGGTTGGACGCGCCAGCTCATGCGGATCGTTGTGAAGTACGGTATCGCCGGTGCGGCAGGTGGTGTCGCAGGGTCACTGCTGGATCTGTCACGCGAGCTCCGTGCTCTGCGCGATACCCTGCACGATGCCGCATCGTCCGGCGTGATCATCGTCATGCTCGATGAGGCCATGGTGCGCGCGGAGACCGAACGTCTCACGGAGGCGCTCGCCGCCGCCGGCGTACGTGTCGCCGGCATCGTCGTGAACCGTTCATCAGCGGTCGGCGAACGCCGGGCTCCATTCGACGGACCCGGTCAGCCGGTCGTGATGCATGCGCCCGCGCTCGACGGTGGGCCGGTCGGTGTGAATGCCTTGCGCGGATTCATCGATCGGTGGAACATCGTTACATGAGCGACATGGTCTACCTCTATGGCTTCGTGCCGCCCGGAACGCCCGAGCCGCCGGAAAGCGTCACGGGGATTGCGGAGGCGTCCGTACGTCTGCTCGATCTGGGCGCTACGCGCGCGGTCGTCTCCGATGTGCCGGCTGCGCAGTTCGCGCCCGCGGTGGTCGAGTCACGGCTCCAGGACCTGGCATGGGTCGGCGAGCAGGGGATGGCACACGAGCGCGTCGTGATATGGTTTGCGGACCATGCGGACATTCTGCCAGCCCGCATGCTCAGCTTGTACACGGGCGACGCGGCGCTGCGTGAGGCCGCGGCCGGCCGCATGGCGGACGTCACTGCTGCGCTCCGGTCGCTGGCGGGGCGGCGCGAGTGGAACCTGAAGGTCGCATACGATGCCGAAGAGCTCGCACGCCACGGTGCGGAGATCGTACCGGAGGTCGGGCGGCTGGATGAAGAAATGGCTCAGGCGGCGCCCGGCCGCCGTTATCTCCTGAAGCGGCGACGCACGGATGTGCTGAAGCAGGAAGTGTCGCGGGCGGCGCGGGTGCTGGCCGATGAGCTGCTGGAGGCGCTGACAGCGCACGCCGAAGACGTACAGGTGCTGCCATCGACGGAGGGCGATGACGCGGGCACAGTCGTGCTGAACGCGGCCCTTCTCGTGGCCCGCGATGCGGAGGACGGCCTGCGGGCGGTGGCAGCGCAGCTCTATCAGAAGTACACGGCGCTCGGCATGATCGTCAGCTTTTCCGGGCCGTGGGCGCCCTACCGGTTCGTGGAGCTCTATGGTGATGCCTGAGCGACGGATGTCGTCCGATGAGGAGCTCGCGCTCGTCGATCTCGTGAATCGTGTGCTCGACAAGGGGGCGGTCATCTCGGGCGATATCACGATCAGCGTAGCGGGCGTCGATCTCATTTACCTCGGCCTGAACGTCATCCTCTCGTCGGTCGAATCGATGCGCGGCCGCATGCTGCCCCCCTGAATGCACCTGCACCTCTACTGCATCGTGCCGGACGCGCATTCGGTCCCGGAACACTGCATCGGGGTCGATTCGCAACGTCCGTTCATGCTCGATGCCGGCGCCGGCCTTGCCATCTGGGCCACCGGGCACGAGGAGCCAGTGCCGGCTTCGGTCGACGCCGTGCGCGTGCACAATGACGTCGTAACGGCCGCGATGGGCCGCAGCGTCACGCCAGTGCCGCTGCGCTTCGGGCAGTCTGCCCCGGACCGGAGTGCAGCGGCCGAGCTCGTCACGGCAGAGGCCGCGAGGTGGCTCGACCTGCTCGAGCGCTTTCGGGGCCGGGCGGAATACGGCGTGCGGGTGATGCGGGATGTGTCTGAAACGGAACAGGATGTGCGTGCTGCCAGCGTCCAATCCGGCACGGAATACATGGCTGCGCTAGCCTGGAAGCGGGCTCGAGCAGCCGAACGGCGCAGCGAGGGAGAGCGTATTGTCGCTGAAACCGGGGCCCGTCTGGGGTTGCTCGCCATCGATACGCGCGTGGAGTACCCGCCGACCGGTCGGGTAGTGGCTACGATCGCGCACCTGGTGGCGTGGACGGACGCGGACGCGTACCATGACGCCGCTCGTGCATTGCGCGTTGCATTGCAGAATGCACGTCTGGTCGTCACTGGCCCGTGGCCGCCGTACTCGTTCGTCGAATGAAGTTCGAAGGTGATGACCTGGAGCGGGTTGCCGCCGAGCTGAGGGACATCGCCCCGGCACTGCCCCAGCGGATCGACGCATCCGCTGATGACATCGAGGCAGGTCTCGGGCGGCTGGTGCTGACGCTCGTCGAATTTCTCCGGCAGGTGCTGGAGCACCAGGCGGTGCGACGCATGGAGGGTGGCGGTCTGACGGACGAGGAGATCGAGAATGTCGGGCTGGCGCTGATGCGACTGGAGGAGCGTCTCGGCGACATCAAGACGGTGTTCGGACTGGAAGGCGAGGATCTCAACATCGACCTGGGTCCACTGGGTCGCCTGCTCTGAGAAGGTACCAACGTGGCAGAACGTTATGAGCTTGGACCGCAGCGCTCACAGGGCCTGGTCGACATCCTCGACCGGATCCTGGACAAGGGCCTGGTGGTGGCGGGTGACATCAAGATCAACCTCGCCAATGTGGAACTGCTGACGATCCGAATCCGCCTGCTGGTCTGTTCCATCGACAAGGCGGAGGAGATCGGGATGAACTGGTGGCGTACGGATCCAAACTACGCGGCGCCCATGATCGAGAACCGGGATGTCGCTGCGCTCAGTGCCAAGCTGGACGCGCTGGCGAGCAAGCTGGACAGCATCGAGAAAAAACAGATCAAGCGCACCCCCTCTTCGGAGAAGTGAAATGGCGGTCGAAAGGGCAGCTGCGGGCAGCAGCCTCATTGACGTTCTGGACCGGGTCCTCGACAAGGGCATCGTCATCGATGCCTACGTCCGGGTTTCACTGGTCGGGATCGATCTCGTCAGTGTGGAAGCGCGCATCGTCGTCGCATCGGTGGAGACGTATCTGCGGTTCGCAGAGGCGATCGCGCTGACCGGCACCTCGTCGCGGCCGCTCACGGCAGGGCCGCCGCCGACCACGAGCGAGATGGATCGCATCATGGCGGAGAACGCCGAGCTGAGACGCAAACTGGACGAACTCAGTTGAGTTGAGCGGTGGCAGTAGAGCCGGGTCCGCCGGACGTCATCGTCGCCGAGCTCCTGGAGGAGATCTCACGGGCTCCCGACCTGGGAGACGCGTGTTCCATCGTGCTCGAGCGTGCGGCCCGGCAGTTCGGTCTGCAGCGCGCAGTGCTGGCCGTGAATACGGAGGCCGGCCTGCGCGGAGCCGTGTGGGGCACGGACTCGCGCACGCATAGCGTGTTGCGTGCACTCGATCAGCCCGACTCGCCCGTGCTCGACCTCATCGAGAACGGCGCACTGCAGGGCGGAGCCCCGGTCGTGCGCGGCGCCGGTTCCTTCCCGCCGCTGGAGTTCACATCCTTCGTGGCGTTCAGCTTCCGCGACGTCTCCGGCAAAGTCATCGGCGCGGGGCTCGTGGAGTCGCACGTCGTGGACGACTCCAGCACCGGCTTCTTCAGCCTGATGAGCCGGCTCGGCCCCATGCTGGGCCGCTTCGCGGAGATCGAGTCGCTATCGGCGCGGGGCAGGCGTTCTGCGCGGCAGCGTGACCTGCTGACGACCATCGTCAATGCCATGCCCGACCCGGTGCTGCTCACGGACGCGGACAACAACATCGTGCTGTCCAACCGCCGGGCCGAGCACCTGCTCATGGCGCAGTCGGATGACAGCGAGGGCCGTCGTCGCGCGGTGCAGATCAACAACCTGCTCTTCAGCTCGCTGCTCACACAGACCGCGATCACGTCGAGTGAGGACCGCTCACGCGAGCTGAACCTGGTCGATGCCCAGGACGGCTCGGACCTGCTGTTCGAGGTGCTGGCGGTGCCGGTCGAAAACATCGGTGGCCAGCCCGGCATGATCTCCGTGCTGCGCGATATCACCGACCTGCGCCAGGTCGTGGGTGAGCTGGAGGTGCAGTACAACCGGTCCCGTGTCGCAGAACACGACGCACGACTGGAGCGCGACCGGCTGAACGTGATTCTCGAGAACGTCAGTGATCCCATCCTGGTCACCGACGAGAGCACGAACATCGTGCTCATGAATCCCGAGGCGGACCGCCTGTTCGTAGTGGACGACCAGACGCGCGACGCGGAAGCACGTCACCAGATTCAGGCAAACGATACCCGCTTCACGACCCTCATCAGCAACTTTCTGCTGCGTCCCGAGCATCGTCATCTGGAACGCATCACGATCGTCGACCCGGAGAGCGGCAGGGAGTTCCCGGCGGAAGTAGGCAGCAGCAAGATCCTGAACCAGCGGGGCGAGCCCACCGCGATCGTCAGCGTGATCCACGATCTGACGGAGTCGGAGGAGAACGAGCGGCTTGCGCATGAGCTGCAGCAGCTGAACGACCAGCTTGAGGAACGGATCCGGCGGGCGACCCTCGAGCTCGAAGAGCGTAACCGGCGACTGGAATGGCAGAGCTTCGAGCTGCAGAAGGCGTCGCGCCTCAAGAGCGAGTTCCTCGCCAACATGAGCCACGAGCTGAGGACGCCGATCAACGTCATCCTCGGCTACACCTCGCTCATGCGGGAGCGGATCTACGGCACGCTGACCGACCAGCAGGATGAGGCGCTGACGAAGACCTACCAGACGAGCCAGCACCTGCTCGAGCTCATCAACGACATCCTCGACCTCTCCAAGATCGAGGCGGGCAAAATGCCGCTGCATGTCGAGCCGGTCTTCGTGCGTGAGGTCATTGCCGAAGTGACCGAGTCGATCCAGCCCATGCTGCATGGCCGCGGCCTCGACTTCCGATGCGAGGTCCCGACGGACCTCCCGTCCATCCGCACGGATCGCACGAAGCTCAAGCAGGTCCTGCTCAACCTGCTCTCGAACGCGATCAAGTTCACGCAGGACGGATACGTCTCGCTCGCCGCCTCGCGGCTGGAGGGCGGGCACAGCGTCAGGATCGTCGTTGCCGATACCGGCATCGGCATCAAGCCGGAGCATCTCGGGGCGATCTTCGAGGATTTCCGACAGCTCGACCAGTCGCATACGCGCGAATACGGCGGCACGGGTCTCGGACTCTCCATCACCCGGAAACTGCTCACGCTGCTCGGCGGCGAGGTGGAGGTCGAGAGCACGTACGGCAGCGGCACGCGTTTCACCATTGACCTGCCGAGCATCTCCGACCAGCTGGAAGGACGCCGCCCCTCCGCCATCGCAGAATCAGGTTCCTGACCCCGCGCACGTTGAGCCGCTGCCGGCCTTTCGCCGGCAGCGGCGTGCCGGCCGGCTCACGGGACCCATCCGACTGGAAGCCCCGGGGCCGCCTGACGACGGGCCGGGGCTCCTCCGATCAGGATGACTTCTTCCGGCTCCCCCTCCAGATGAAGCCGACGAACACCAGCAGCATGGCGTAGACCACAATGGCTGGTCCGTCGTGCGGGATGCCGTTGACGACTTCATTCAGGGTCAGGCCTTCCGACTGGATGGCCAATGCAATGACAGACATGATGTGCCTCTCCGCCGCCCGTAATCGGGCGACAACCTGTGAGTCACGCCGCCGCGAAGGTGCGGACGGCGAACGGCCGATCAGGTCAGGAGAGGCGGGGGCGGGTTGCCGAAGGTGCCGGGCCGGTTGGCGTGTGCACGCGCCACGACGAGGACGAAGGCCAGCCGCGCGCGCTGCGCGCTGCCAATGTGCGTGCGTGCCTCGGAGGTGTGTTCATGGGAACGCGCGGGATGCGTCTGCACGCGCTGACCGCCGGGATTGCGCCAGGCGTCGGCGCCGGCGGGGCCGGACGGAACGATGGAGGTGGCCAGGCCATGGAGCGCCGCGTGTCCCGGCAGCGCGTGCTGTACGGCGTGGATGGCGGTTGCGGAGACGGTCTCGGACGCGGGCGTGATGCTGCTGCGCCCGTCGGCGGACGCACCCGCGCGCAGACTGCCGCTGGCGATGAGCGACAGCATTGCCAGCGCTGCGATCAGCTTCCTCACAGCACCCCGTCGCGCATCTGCGTTGAGAGTCATGCGTCAAAGATAATGGAGCGGCAGCACCGAATGAAGGTGAGCCGCCACAGCGGCCGGCAGGTGCCTGCGCGGCGGCAGTTGCAAGGACTTGGCAGGTGTGTCACATTCCGCGGCCTGTTACGCCGTAAACGGACTTGCGCGGGGCGGGCGCGGACGGTATCCTGCCGCCCGCCCGGACCGGGTATCGCCGCGCCGGCACAGAGGGTCGACGTGATGATCGCGTTTCACCCGGCTCCCCGAAGGGGGGAGCTGGCCCCAACACAGGTAGAAGATGGCTAAACCCCCGAACAAGGTGCTCCTGGCGGGCGTCGCTGCGCTCGTGCTGCTTGTCGTTCTGGCAGTCGGTGCCTTCGCACTGGGGGCCTTCGGCGGCGGCGTCGCGCAGCCCATCGCGTTCCGTCACGACATCCATGCCGGCACGAACCAGATTCCCTGCCAGTACTGCCACACGTCGGCGGACCGGTCGGTCGACGCGGGCATTCCTGCCGTTCAGGTGTGCGCGGGCTGCCACATTCCGGGCGGTGTGACAATGATCGCCGCGGACAGCCTCGGCGTGAAGCAGCTGGAGGCCTACTGGCGCGAGCAGAAGCCGATTCCGTGGGTGCGGATCTACGACCTGCCGGATCACGCGAAGTTCCCGCACATGCGGCATGTGAATGCCGAGGTGCAGTGCCAGGAATGCCATGGCCCGGTGGAGACCATGCGGGAGATCGAGGTGTGGAACGGCGGGCCGAGCTCCGCGCGCTATGGTATCGCCCGCCCGAACACGATGCAGATGGGATGGTGTGTGGACTGCCATCGCGAGCGCGAGGTGCGCACTGACTGCTTCGTCTGCCATTACTGAGCTGGTGAGTTGATGAGTAACGGTCCGAATCGGCGCGAATTCCTGAAGGTCCTCGGTGTGTCCGGCGCGGGCGCCGGTCTCACTGCGTGCGGCACGGGCGGCGCCGAGCGACTGATCCCGTATGTCACGCCCGCGGAAGACATCGTGCCTGGCACGGCGACGTGGTATCGCACCACGTGTCGCGAGTGCCCGGCGGGCTGCGGCATGAACGTGCGCACCCGCGAGGGTCGCGCGATCAAGGCGGAGGGCAATCCGCTCTCGCCGATCTCGCACGGGCGACTCTGTGCCCGCGGCCAGGCGTCGCTGCACGGCCTGTACGATCCGGACCGGGTGCCGCGTCCGCTCGCGCGCTCCGGCGCCGACGACTGGGATGAGCTGTCATGGGACGAGGCCGAGCGGCAGCTGGCCGGCCAGCTCCAGCAGAATCGCGGCCGTGCAGTCCTCCTCACCGGCAATTACACCGGCTCGATGGACGCGCTCGCCGACCAGTTCGCGCAGTCGCTGGGCATGCGCCGCGTGCGCTGGGAGCCGTTCGCCTACGAGCCGCTGCGCGCTGCCAATCGCATGGTATTCGGCGTCGATGCCGTGCCGGTGCACGACTTCAAGAACGCCGATGTGGTCATCTCGTTCGGCGCCGACTTCCTCGAGACCTGGCTCTCGCCGGTCGACTACGCGCACTCATGGGTGCAGTCGCATGCGTACTCGCAGGGTCGCAAGGGGCACATGGTCTGGGTCGGTCCGCATCAGTCCCTCACCGGCCTGAACGCCGACGAGTGGCTGCCGATCCGGCCTGGCACAGAGCACCTCATCGCACTCGCGCTCGCCCGGCTCATCGTCGATGACGGCGGCAGTGCGGGCGCTGCGGCCGGTACGCTGGCGGGCGTCGATGTGGCGAATGCGGCGGAGCGCGCCGGTGTATCGACCGAGAGGCTGCGCCAGATCGCGCGCATCTTCGCCGCGAACGGGCGCTCGCTCGCGGTCGGTCCGGGTGTCGGTTCGACGCATGCGGCCGCAACGGCTGTCGCCGCTGCTGTCGGCATCCTGAACCAGGTCGCCGGTAACATTGGCTCGACCGTGCGGCTCGAGCGGCGCGAGGAGCACGCGGGCAACAGCGGCACGTACGCCGAGATGCAGCAGCTGCTCCAGCAGATGCAGCAGGGGCAGGTGGGTGCGCTCCTCGTGCACGGCCCCAATCCGCTCTACAACATGCCGGAGAACGATGTCGTGGATGCGGCGCTGGCTGCCGTCCCCTTCATCGCGTCGTTCTCGCCGATGCTCGACGAGACGAGCGCGAAGGCACACCTGCTGCTCCCGGACCATCACTTCCTGGAGAGCTGGGGCGACTACGTGCCGCGTACCGGTGTGACCGCGCTCGTGCAGCCGGTCATGACGCCGGTATTCCAGTCGAAGCAGACGGGCGACGTGATGCTGTCCGTCGCGCGGCGGCTGAATGCGCCGCTCAGCACGGCGGCGAACACGTATTACGACTTCCTGCGCGAGCGCTGGGCACGCGATGTCCTTCCCGGCAGCGGCATCGGCGGTGCGTTCGAGGACGCCTGGCGGGAAGCGCTGAAAGTCGGCTTCGTCGAGAGCACGGCGCCAGCCCCCGCAGCTCCGACGGCTGCGGTTGCGGCCGGCGCGAATGCCATGCTCGCCAGCATGAACATCATGGAAGCGTCGTTCTCCGGAGAGAACGGGGACGACTCCTTCTATCTGATCGTCTATCCGTCCTATCGCTTCTTCGACGGCCGGCTGGCCAACCGCGCGTGGCTGCAGGAGCTGCCGGACCCGATCAGCAAGTTCTGCTGGAGCTCCTGGGTCGAGATCAATCCGGCTACTGCGGACCGCCTGCGCATCGACAACGGGCACATCATCGAGGTGACGACGTCGCGCGGCACGGTGAGCCTGCCGGCGTGGCGACATCCGGGGGTGCGGGAAGACACGATCGCCATCCAGATGGGCCAGGGACACGATGGCCTCGGACGCTACGCGAACGAGCGCGGCGTCAATGCCATGCGTCTGCTGGAGCCGGCCGCCGACCCTCTTTCCGGCGCGCTCGTGACCGCTCAGGTGCGCGCCACCATGCGCAATACCGGCCGATGGGAACGCCCGGTCCAGGCAGGTCTGCACTCCGATCAGGATGGCCGCCAGATCGCGCGCAACATCACGCTCGCGGACGCACGCCACGACGACGAGGAGCGTGGCTTCGCGTTGCTGCCGATCACCGCGGGCCCGCAGGTCGAGGCGCGCGGCGAGCATCCGGTTCGTGAGGAAGGCGATCACGGCCGCGGCGTCGGCGTTCATGCCGAGCCGGACGTCCACCCGCTCGATGCGCGCGTCGAGAGCCTCCAGGGCAGTGCCGGCTGGTCTCCCGCGGAGGTCGATGCGTCACCGCAGGGCTGGCCGCCGCCGGGAACGCACTACGGCGAATACAGCGAGGCACAGCCGCGCTGGGCGATGGCCATCGATCTCGAGCGCTGCATCGGCTGCTCCGCGTGCACTACGGCGTGCTATGCGGAGAACAACATCGGTATCGTCGGACCCGAGCAGGTGGCGAAGGGACGCATCCTCCACTGGATCCGCATCGAGCGCTATTTCGAGGGCGAGGGCGAGAATCTGGAGACGCAGTTCCTGCCGATGCTGTGTCAGCACTGCGGCACGGCGCCCTGTGAGCCGGTATGCCCGGTGTACGCGGCATATCACACGCCCGATGGCCTGAACGCGCAGGTCTACAACCGCTGCGTCGGCACGCGGTACTGCGCCAACAACTGCCCGTACAAGGTCCGCGTTTTCAACTGGTTCAGCCACGAGTGGCCGGAGCCGCTCAACTGGCAGCTGAACCCGGATGTGACGGTGCGCGAGAAGGGTGTCATGGAGAAGTGCACGTTCTGCGTGCAGCGGATCCGTGATGCGGAGAACACTGCGCGCCTCGAGGATCGCGGCACGATGGATGGCGAGATCACGCCGGCCTGTGCACAGACGTGCCCTGGCGAAGCGATCGTGTTCGGCAACATCAAGGACCCGAACTCGCGTGTCGCGCGGGTGGCGGCGTCCGGACGCGGCTACCGCGTGTTCGAGGGGATCAACACGCAGTCGGCGATCACGTACCTGAAGAAGGTCTCGATCCACGCCGAGCCGGCGATAGAATCAGAGGCGCACTGAGCATATGGCGACTGTAATCCGCTCGGAGACGCACCCGGACGTTAGCGGGTACGGCGAAGTAAACCGGGACGTAATGAAGCTGCTCGGCAAGCCGGGCCGCTCGTACTACATCCTGCTCGGCATCGTGCTGGTGGTGCTGGCGATCGGTGCCGCGGCCTGGTTCGTCCAGATCGTGCTCGGCATCGGTATGTCCGGCCTCATCAACCCGGTCGGATGGGGCGCCTACATCACGACGTTCGTGTTCTGGGTCGGTATCGCGCACTCGGGCACGCTCATCTCGGCCGTGCTCTTCCTGTTCCGCGCGCGCTGGCGACAGTCGATCTATCGCGCTGCCGAGGCAATGACAGTCTTCGCCGTGCTGACCGCCGGCCTGTTCCCGATCATCCACCTCGGCCGGCCGTGGATCTTCTACTACCTGCTGCCCTACCCGAACCAGCGTGGCATCTGGCCCAACTTCAGGTCGCCACTGCTGTGGGACGTATTCGCGGTGTCGACGTACCTGACCGTGTCGGCGACGTTCTTCGTTCTCGGCATGATCCCGGACATTGCGGCCGCGCGTGATGCCACGACGGTGCCCTGGCGCAAGAAGCTGTACACGGTGATGTCGTTCGGCTGGCGCGGCACGGCCAACGAGTGGCGCCACTTCAGCAAGGCCTACCTCTACCTGGCCGCGCTCGCGACGCCGCTCGTGCTCTCCGTGCATTCCGTCGTGTCCTGGGACTTCGCCATGTCGATCGTGCCCGGCTGGCACACGACGATCTTCGCCCCGTACTTCGTCGCCGGCGCCATTTTCTCCGGCCTCGCGATGGTGATCACGATCATCATCCCGATCCGGAAGATCTTCAACCTCGAGGCGTACTTCACGCCGCGCCACTTCGACGCAATGGCGAAGATGGTGCTCGTGACGGGGATGGTGGTGTTCTACGCCTACCTGACCGAGTTCTTCATGGCGTGGTACAGCTTCGAGACGCCGGAGCGCGCGATCTTCATCGACCGCCTGACGGGCGATTACTGGTGGGCGACGTGGATCATGCTGACGTGCAACGGCATCATCCCGATGCTGCTGTGGTCACGGAAGGTGCGCACGAACATACCGGCGCTGTTCACGATCACGATTTTCGTGAACATCGGCATGTGGTTCGAGCGCTTCGTGATCATCGTCACGTCGCTGGCGCACGAGTTCGAGCCGTGGCAGTGGCGTAACTACCAGCCGAGCTGGGTCGAGATGGCGATCGTCGCAGGCAGCTTCGCATGGTTCGCCATGTGGTTCCTGCTGTTCCTGCGCGTGCTGCCCGCGGTGTCGATCGCGGA
>DATHUY010000046.1 GCA_035461765.1 Longimicrobiales bacterium | reverse complement strand
GACGCTGCGCGAGGCGCACCGCCACCGCGGCTTCTCGTTCGTCCGCATCCTTCAGCGCTGCCCGGTCTACACGCCGCAGATCTTCCAGCTCGCCGTCCGGCAGCCGGACCTGATCGAGCTGCTGGTGCACGATGACGGCGTGGTCGTGCCGGAGCTGGATCGCACATACACGAGGCAGCTGCGCCACGATCCGCGCGATCTCGATGGTGCACGCCGGCTGGCCGAGCCGACGGACGGGATACGTCTGGGTGTCTTCTTCCGGGATGACACGCGCCCGCGCTATGACGATCTGCGCCGGGTCGCGCCGCAGACGAAGGAGAACATGATCAGCCTGCTCAACCAGGAGCTGGATCGCTATGCAGTCTGACGACCGCATCACAACGGTAATGGGTGCGCTGCACGCGCCGCGGCAGACATTCGACGCGGCCATCGTGAGCGCGATCGACGAGTTGAGCACATTCCTCGCCGATCAGCGGGCACCCGCACACGAGCACGTCGCACAGGAAAAGGTACGGCTGGGCAGCTTCGCGGCCGGACGCATCGACGTGGAGCGATTCGCGTCGATCGTCGGGCGCAGTGCAGCGGTCCCGCCGGCAGCGCTCGACCGGATCGCGCACGTGGTGGACCTGCTGAATTCATTCCGCGTTCAGGGGGACAGGCTCTACCGCGTGCGCGTCGATCCGGGTGCCGATCTGCGTGATACCGTGCGTGACGCACTGGCCGTGCGCGGCCGCCTGTTCAATGCCGGGCGTCATGTGGAACTACTGCGCGCGGGCGGCAGCGCGCCGGAGCCGGAGGAAGTCCTGCATTTCAGCCGGTGGCTCAGGTCGGAGCGCATGCTCGCGCCTCCGCTAGTCGTGGAAGTGGACGGAGCCGACCTGCTCGCGGACGGCCTGGCGGAGTACCTCGACGGCACCATGAAGATCGTGCTCGTCGTCAATGGCCCTGCGCCCGTGGCGCCGCTCGCTCGGCTGATCGCACCGCAGACCTTCGTGATGCAGTGCACGGACGCCACCGCGGTGTCGCGACTCGGCGAATTCGCCGGGGCCGGCATTGCCGCGGTGCTGCCGGACGGCAGTGCGCGCTTCAGTCATGACCCGTCGCGCGGCGGCCGGCTGTCACAGCGGCTCGAGCTGGAACACCTGCCCGAGTCGGTCCTGCTCCCGGCCGTTGGTCGCTACAACCCGCGCCGGCAGGCGGAGGACGTGGCGTGGCTGCGCGAGCTGAGCGACCTGGCCGCGCACGTGCGCGCCGAGCAGGCGTCGCAGCCCGAATCGGACAGCGCCGCTACACCGGCCGACCAGCTGGCCGGATGGCTGCTGCGCAACGCCGACCTCGACCGTGCGGGCAGCGAGGCAATGTGAGTACCGCCCTGATCCTCTCCTCCGTCGCCATCCTCGGCGGCATCGGCCTCGCCTTCGGCGTCATCATCGCCGTCGCGCAGCGCCGCCTGTACGTCTGGGAGGATCCGCGCATCGACGGCGTCACCGACCTGCTGCCCGGCGCGAACTGCGGCGCGTGCGGCTATCCCGGCTGCCGTGCATTCGCGGAAGCGGCCGTGGACGGCGTGGTGACACCCGCGCAGTGCACCGTGATGAGCCCGGACATGCGTACCGATGTCGCCGCCTATCTCGGTGTGGATGCCGGCGAGGCGGAGAAGCGGGTGGCGCGGCTGCTGTGCGCGGGCGGCCACGACGTCGCTCCGCCGAAGGCGTCGTACATCGGCATCAACAGCTGCGCCGCGGCGGTTGCGGTGGGTGGTGGTGGGAAAGGCTGCGCCTGGGGCTGCACCGGTCTCGGTGACTGCGCGGTTGCGTGCACGTTCGACGCGATCTCGATGAACGAGAACGGCCTGCCGGTCGTGGACGTGGAGAAGTGCACAGCGTGCAACGACTGCGTGGTCGCCTGCCCGCTCAATCTCTTCACGATCCTGCCGCTCGATTCGCACCTGCTCGTGCAGTGCAGGAGTCTGCTCAGCGGTGATGCGGCGACGCGCGTGTGTGCCGTCGCATGCAACGCGTGCGGCCGGTGCGTGCAGGATGCCGCGCCGGGTCTCATCCGGATGCAGTCGGGTCTCGCCGTCATCGACTACGAGAAGATCGCACTGGAGGACGAGCAGGCCATTGCGCGCTGTCCGACCGGCGCGATCGCATGGGTCGAGGGCGGCCAATTCGGAATGCTAACAGCGGGTGGAGTCAACTGATGTTCAACAAGACGACACAGCCGGAGCTCGTGAAGGCTGCACCGAAGTACCCGGGTGTCCCGGATGCGGCGGACGGCAGCACGGCGGTGGTGCTGGTCGAGACGGCGGCGAGCGACGCGGCCGGCGCGTACCCGATCACGCCATCGACGCAGATGGGCGAGGGCTGGGCGCTGGCTGTCGCGGCTGGAGATCTGAACGTGTTCGGCCGTCGCCTGCTGTTTTTCGAGCCGGAGGGCGAGCACGCCGCTGCGGCCGTGACGGCCGGCATGAGCATGACGGGCCTGCGCGCGACGAACTTCTCGAGCGGCCAGGGCATCGTGTACATGCACGAGTCGCTCTATCCGGCAGTAGGCAAGCGGCTGACGTACGTGCTGAACGTGGCGGCGCGCGCACTGACCAAGCACTCGCTCAACGTCCACGCCGGTCATGACGACTACCACGCGGTCGATGACACCGGATTCTTCCAGGTCTTCGCGAAGGACGTGCAGGAGGCCGCGGACCTGACGCTGATCTCGCATCGCATCGCGGAACTCTCGCTCAACCCGGGCATATGCGCGCAGGACGGGTTCCTGACGAGTCACGTCATCGAGACACTGCTCGTGCCTGAGCGTGATCTGATCCGGGAATTCCTCGGCGATCCCGCAGACATGATCGAGTCGCCGACACCGGCGCAGCGCATGGTGTTCGGAGAACAGCGCCGTCGCATACCGGAAATGTTCGATTACGACTATCCGGCGATGCTCGGTGTGGTGCAGAACCAGGAGTCGTACGCGCAGGGCGTGGCCGCACAGCGGCCGTTCTACTTCGACCACATCCCCGCGCTGACCGATCGCGCGATGGCGGAGTATCGAGCGCTCACCGGCAGGGAGTACGCCCGCGCGTCCGGCTACCGCATGGAGGATGCGGAGTACGTGCTGGCGGGGCAGGGCTCAGTAGTCGCGAACATGGAGGCGGTGGCGGATCACCTGCGCGAGACGCGCGGCATCCGGGTCGGTGTGCTGAACCTCACGATGTTCCGGCCCTTCCCGGCCGACATCGTGTCACGGATGCTGAGTGGACGCCGTGCCGTGACGGTGCTCGAACGTACCGATCAGCCACTCTCCGTGGATGCGCCGCTGCTGCGTGAGATACGCGCCGCCATGGGCCGTGCCGTCGAGAACGGCCGCGCCGCATGGCGCCGCCTGCCGCATAACGGCCTCGGTCGCGTGCGGGCCGAGGACGTGCCCGACTTCTATTCCGGCGGCTTCGGTTTCGGCAGCCGCGACCTCCAGCCTGCAGACATCATCGCAGCGGTCGAAAACATGCTTCCGGACGGGTCCGGCCGGCGGCAGTTCTATCTCGGCATCGATTTTGTCCGCAGGGGTACGAGCCTGCCGAAGCTCCAGATCTGGCAGGAGCAGCTGCTCGACTCGTACCCGGACATCGGCGCGCTCTCGCTCGAGCCCGCGGCCGAGACGGATCTGCTGCCATCCGGCGCCATCGCGCTGCGCATCCATTCCGTGGGTGGCTGGGGTGCGATCACGACGGGCAAGAACGTGGCGCTCACCGCGTTCGAGCTGGCCGGACTGCACGTCAAGGCCAATCCGAAGTACGGCTCCGAGAAGAAAGGGCAGCCGACGACGTTCTATGCGACGCTCTCGCGAGATCGCAACCGCCTGAACGGCGAGCTGCGGCACGTGAATGTCGTGCTGTCGCCCGACCCGAACGTGTTCCGCCACTCCAATCCGCTCTCGGGTCTGGCGGAGGGCGGCGTGTTCGTGATGCAGAGCGAGCAGAGCGCGGCAGAAGCATGGGCCGCGCTACCGGGCTGGGCACGCCGCCAGGTGCGTCATCGCGGCATTCACATGTACGTGCTCGATGGCTTCCGCATCGCCGCTGATGAGGCGTCCGATCCGGAGCTCCGTTACCGCATGCAGGGCGCGGCGTTCATGGGCGCGTTCTTCCGCGTCTCACCGCTTGCGACGCAGGAGCAGCTCACGGAGCAGGCGATCTTCGACGGGATCCGCGCCCAGATGACGCGGAAGTTCGGGAAGCTGGGCGAGCGCGTCGTCGAGGACAACGTGCGCGTGATCCGGCGCGGCTACGACGAGCTGGTGGAGCTGGACACGTCCGTCGTCGTGGAAGATGACGAGAGCGGTGCCGCACTGCCGCACCTGCCCCGGCTCATGGATGTGCAGCAGGCCGAGGAGGGTGTAGGCAGCGGCGGGCGGTTCTTCGAGCAGGTGTGTGCGCTGAACGCCGTCGGCCAGGATCCAATTGCCGATCCGTACGCTGCCATTTCCGCGATGCCGGCCGTGTCGAGCAGTGTGCGTGACATGACGGGCATCCGCTTCGAGGTGCCGGAGTTCCTGCCCGACAGGTGCACGGGCTGCTCGCAGTGCTGGACGCAGTGCCCGGACTCCGCGATACCCGGACTCGTCACGTCGGTCGAGGATCTGCTCGACAGCGCAGTCAAGTCGGCTTCGGCACGCGGTCACGCGATCGAACGGATCCGTTCGGTCATGCGGCCGCTCGCGAAGGAGACGCGCAAGGTGGTTGATGCGGTTGACTTCAGCGACTTCGGCGCCGCAGTGAGTGCCGCATATGCCAACATATCGGCCAAGCTGGACTGGGACGCCGAGCGACGTGCGGAGCTGGACACTCAGTTCGCGGCCGTGCACCCGATCCTGGCGCAGTTCCCCGTCGCGAAGACGGCACCGTTCTACGACGCGGTGGAAGCGAAGCAGAAGGGTACAGGGGGCCTGCTGTCGGTAACGATCAATCCCGAGGCGTGCAAGGGCTGCAACATCTGCGTCGATGTGTGTCCGGAGAACGCTCTGATCACGATCCGCCAGGATGAGCCGGTGGTGGAGCGGCTGCGCGAGAACTGGGAGTTCTGGCAGCAGCTGCCGGACACGGATGACCGCTACATCAACATCCGCAACCTGGACGAGGGCATCGGCACGCTGCCATCGCTGCTGCTCAAGAAGAAGAACTACCTGTCGATGGTGGGCGGCGACGGCGCGTGCATGGGCTGCGGCGAGAAGACGGCCGTGCACCTGGTCGTGTCCACGATCGAAGCGCTCATGCAGCCGCGCGTGCAGAACCTCATCGAGCGGATCGACGGCCTCGTCGCGAAGCTGGACGCGAAGGCGCACGCGATGGTGAGCGCGAAGCTCGACATCGAGCAGGCCGCGTTCGCGGATGGTGATGTGTCGCTGCCGGTGGCGCCGGAACAGCGCGCGGAGCTGATCCGCATCGCTCGCTCGATCCAGGCGCTGAAGGATCTGCGCTGGCGTTACACGGAAGGCCCGAGCGGGCGCGGCCGCGCATCGGTCGGCATCACGAACAGCACGGGCTGCTCGTCAGTGTGGGCGAGCACGTATCCCTACAATCCGTATCCGTTCCCCTGGGTGAACCACCTCTTCCAGGACTCACCATCCGTCGCGATCGGCATCTTCGAGGGTCACATGCGGAAGATGGCGGAGAACTTTGCGGCGGTCCGCCGCGCGGAGCTCGTCGCGGCCGGGGAATACGACGAAAACCGCGATGAGGCGTTCTTCCGCGCGTTCGACTGGAAGCAGTTCAACGACGAGGAGTTCGGCCTGGCGCCGCCTGTGATGGCGGTCGGCGGCGATGGCGCAATGCTCGACATCGGATTCCAGAACCTGTCGCGTCTGATGGCGTCGGGTAAGCCGATCCGCGTGCTGGTGCTCGACACGCAGGTCTACTCGAACACGGGCGGCCAGGCGTGCACGAGCGGGTTCACCGGCCAGATCGCCGACATGTCGGCCTATGGCAAGGTCGAGCACGGCAAGACCGAGGTGCGCAAGGAGCTGGCGCTGCTCGCGATCGCGCACCGCGGTGTGTTCGTGCATCAGACGTCGCAGGCCTCGGCAACGCACCTGATCGGGGGCGTGATCAAGGGCCTCAACTCGCGTCGCCCGGCCGTGTTCAGCATCTACACGCCGTGCCCCGTGGAGCACGGCCTGCCGGACGAGTGGGCGCCGCACGGCGCACGCCTCGC
>DATHUY010000045.1 GCA_035461765.1 Longimicrobiales bacterium | reverse complement strand
TACCTCGCCGCCACCATCAGCGAGACCCTTCCGCTCTTCGTGCTGCCCGTCCTCGTGTTCATCGTCGCCGCCGTAATCTCCTTCTCCACCGGCACGTCATGGGGCACCATGGCGATCCTCTTCCCCGTCGTCATTCCACTCGCCGTAGCCATGGGCGCCGGGATTGGATTCGACGGCGGAGAGCATTACTCGATCCTGCTGGGCGTGATCAGCTCCGTAATGGCGGGGTCCCTGTTCGGCGATCACTGTTCGCCGATCTCCGACACGACAATCATGAGCTCGATGGCCTCCGGCTGCGACCATATCGATCACGTGCGTACCCAGCTGCCCTATGCATTCGCCGTTGGCGGCGTCGCCATGCTCGTCGGCGACATACCGACGTCGTTCGGCCTGCATCCGGCGGTCTCGCTGCTGGTCGGTATCGTGCTGCTCTATCTCCTGCTGCGGTTCTTCGGCCGGAACTCGGAGCAGGTCGCATAGAAGGACTGCTCGGGAGCGGGAGCGGATGCTGTTCTGTGCGTGTTCGGGGCGCAATACGCGCGCAACCGTACTGTGCGATTGCTACCGGCTGGCGGTGCGGCGGGCCTGAAAGAAACTTCGGAGCATGTCGGCCGCAGGTTCGGCCAGCACGCCCGTCGTCAGCTCGACGCGATGGTTGAGGCGCGGATCCTGGACGACGCAGGCGAGTGATCCGCACATCCCGGTCTTCGGATCGGCCGCGGCGAACACCAGACGCCGGACTTTCGCCAGCACGATCGCGCCAGCACACATGGAGCAGGGCTCGAGCGTCACGTACATGGTGGTGCCGAGCAGACGCGTGCTGCCCAGACGCGCGGCCGCGCGGCGCAGGGCCACCATCTCGGCGTGTGCCGTGGGATCGTCGAGCGCCCGCGTGAGGTTGTGCGCCTCGGCGATGAGTGCACCGTCACTGACAATGACACAGCCGACGGGGACTTCGTCCGCAGCCGCTGCGGCGTGGGCAAGCTCGAGCGCGCGCTGCATCCACAGCGCGTCATCGGGCTCGGCCGCGTGGTGGAGCGGGGCGTCAGCCGGCAGGGACAGCGACCACTGCGGGGGGCTCGTCGGTAATCGCAAAACGCATACGGCGAACAAGGCCGGTGATCCTGCCCCGAATGACATTGCCCGCCTGCCGGCTCGTCAGAACGATGGGCAGCTCGCCGGGATTCACCGGATCGAGTGACAGCTCCGCGGCGCTGCGCATGACCCGGCGCGCCGCAGTGGAGCCGCCGGAGTGCGCGAGCACGATGTCGCCGTTCTCCAGCGCTGCGGCATCGACCGGCTCGACAATGAGCAGGTCGCCCGCCCGGATGCCGTCCTCCATGAGATGATCGCCTGCCATGGCGACCAGGAATGCGCCGTGGGCCGTGACGATCTTGCGATCCAGCTGCATGTGGTCGCAAGCCGTCGTGTCGTCCGCGGAGTCGTACAGCGGCAGGCTCACCGCCGGCTCGCGCATCTCGACACCAATGAGGCGCACGCCGCGCGAGCGCGACGGATCGCGTTCGATCCAGCCCTTCCTGGCGAGCGACTGCAGCAGCTCGGAAACGGTCTTCGTGCTCTTGATGGAGAATTCCCGACCGATCTCGCGGATCGAAGGCTGGTACGTGTTCGCGCGCAGGTACTCGACCAGGTAGTCGAGGACGCGGCGTTCCAGCTCGTTCAGTTGATCCGGCATCGTCGCCTCCAGCGGTTCGCTGTGTCGAACGATGTGTGAGGAGCGATGTGGAGACACGGACCGCCCGACCACACGATCGACAGCCTGCGCCCGCCTTCGACTGAGGAGGTATTGCCCCTCCTGGGCTCGAACCAGGACTCTCCTGATCCAGAGTCAGGCGTGTTGCCAGTTACACCAAGGGGC
>DATHUY010000044.1 GCA_035461765.1 Longimicrobiales bacterium | reverse complement strand
AGAAGAAGCGCTCCGCATCCTCAAAGACGCCGGCTACAGTGCAACCACGTCGATGGACGATGTGGTGCAGAAGGCCGTTGAACTCGCCAGGCAGGCCTGAGCAATGTCCATTTTCATTGACAAGAACACCAAGCTGCTCGTTCAGGGCATCACGGGCCGCGACGGCTCGTTCCACGCCTTCCAGATGATGGAGTACGGCACGCAGGTCGTCGGCGGCGTGACGCCCGGCAAGGGCGGCCAGAGCTTCGACGGTCCCGGCGGACGCAAGGCGCCGATCTTCGACACCATGGAACAGGCGGTGAGCGCCACTGGTGCGAACGCCACGGTCATATATGTCCCGCCGCCGTTCGCCGCGGACGCGATCATGGAAGCGGCGGACGCACGCGTGCCGTTCATCGTGTGTATCACGGAGGGCGTACCCGTACTGGACATGACGAAGGTGTACGCGTACGTGCAGGACCGCGGCGTGCGGCTGCTCGGACCCAACTGTCCGGGACTGCTCTCGCCCGGGAAGTCGAAGGTCGGGATTCTGCCCGGTCAGATTGCGACACCCGGCCCGGTCGGTGTCGTGTCGCGCTCCGGAACCCTCACGTATGAGCTCGTCTATCAGCTGACACAGGCCGGGATCGGCCAGACGACATGCGTCGGCATCGGTGGCGACCCGATCAACGGCACCTCGTTCATTGACTGCCTCGAGGCGTTCGAGGCGGACAACGAGACGAAGGCTGTCGTGATGATCGGAGAGATCGGCGGCACCGACGAACAGAACGCCGCGCGCTACGTGCGTGAGCGCATGAGCAAGCCGGTGGTGGGATTCATCGCGGGACAGACCGCCCCGCCGGGACGCCGCATGGGCCACGCGGGCGCCATCATCAGCGGGTCCGCCGGTACGGCGGCCGAGAAGATCCAGGCGTTCGAAGAGAACGGAATCGGTGTCGCGCGCAAGCCGTCCGATGTGGTCGGCCTGATCCAGAAGGTTCTCTGAGCGGGGGTCGGGAGTAACGGGTGATGCAGCTGATCGAGCTGCTGCCTCGCGAACACATCATCTCACCGTTGCAGGCGACGACGCTGCGCGGCGCGCTGAGTGAGATGGTCGCCGTGCTCGCCCGTACCGGCGTGGTGCGCGATGCGGCGGCTGTCGAGCGTGGTCTGAACGGGCCGCGCGCCCGCGACATCGTGGCCGTCGGCCCCGACGTCGTGCTGCCGCACTACCGCACGGCCGCCGTCGACTCGCTCCAGGTGGCCCTCGGTCTCGCCCCCGCGGGCCTCGATGCGCGCGACATGGGCATGGACTCGCGCCCGCGCGTCGTCGCGCTCATACTGGCGCCCACCGAGGCGGCAACGCTGTATCTGCAGACGGTCGCCGCGCTCGCCCGCGTGTTCCGCGACCCGCGCGCGATCGACCGCATTGTCGGCGCTGGCTCTCCTGACGACGTGCTCGCCGCGGCAGACCTCGCCAACATGCGCCTCCAGCCGCGTCTCACCGTCCGCGACATCATGATCCACGGCGTCTCCAGCGTCACGCCTGCAACCACCGTGCGCGATGCCGTGGATCTCATGCTGCGACGGCGCCTGCGCGCCATACCCGTCGTCGGCGAGAAGCAGGAAGTACTCGGCATCATCTCCGAGTGGGACATCATGCGCGGCCTGCTTCCGCAGATTCCGCGCGCAGGTCAGGAGAGCGGCGCCGACGCCGTTCCGGAGACACTGCGCGTCAAGGACATCATGACGCGCTCCGTGTTGTGCATCGCCGAGGAGCTCGGCCTCGAGGAGGCCGCCAACATGATGATCAACAAGGATGTCGAGCAGTTCCCCGTCACCAGCGAGGGCAAGCTCACGGGCTTCCTCACCCGCAGTGACATCATCCGGAAGCTGTTCGGTCGCTGACGCGGCCGATCCATTACCCGTAACCACAGCAGAACGACTCATGAGCCTCACACTTGCCATTATCAAGCCCGATGCGGTCGCCGCCGGCAAGGCCGGAAGGATCCTCGCCCACCTGGAGGACCGGGGCTTCGCCATCCGGGCCATCCGCATGCTGAGCCTGTCCCAGTCGCAGGCCGGCGAGTTCTACGCAGTGCATCGCGAGCGACCGTTCTACAGCTCCCTCGTCGCGTTCATGACGTCCGGCCCCTGCATCCCCATTCTCCTCGAGAAGGACAGCGCGGTCACCTCGCTGCGTGACGCCATCGGCGCCACGGACCCTGCGGAGGCGGCGGAGGGCACCGTTCGTGCTCTCTACGCCGAGTCGAAGGAGCGGAATGCCATTCACGCCTCGGATTCCGACGAGAACGCCGCACGTGAGGCCGCGTTCTTCTTTGCCGAGGCCGACCGGCTCTAGAGCGCAGCGGGGAGGGGTGGGAGTGCGCGTGACGGGGACGTCGGGGACGACACGCATATCGGTCAGAATCCGTTGGAGCGGTGGACGGGCACCGGCCTGCACTGCGGGAGGGTGCGCGAGCGGGCCGGCCGATGGCCCTTCGCCCGGCAGTCGCGTTCTCCCGCACCGTGTTCGCGCCGTTGACACATCCTTCGAAATCCGGCATCTTTCACGACTATGCTGAAAGTCGATCTCGGCCTCCTGGCGCAACAGCACCGGATCCGGATCGATGCCGCGATCCCGCCCGACGATGAGCTGTGGGGAACGCTCCCCTGGCGCTTCGCCGAGCCGGTCGAGCTGCATCTGGAGGTGCAGCAGGCGGGGTCGGATGTGGTCGTACGAGGTGATGTGGCCGGCCGTGCCGAACTGTCGTGTCGTCGCTGCCTGGCCGCGGTGCCGTACGAGATCGACGAGGAGCTGATCTTCGTGTACCGCTCGGGTGTGGCTCCGGTGGAGGCAGAAGCGGAGGAAGTCTATCCGCTGCCGGAGAAGGGCCGGGAGCTGGACCTGTCGGGGGCAGTTCGCGAGCATGTGTTGCTGGCGGTGCCGGAGTTCGTCAACTGCGACGAGGCATGCCGCGGGTTCTGCCCGCGGTGTGGAACGAACCTGAATGAAACCACGTGCGAATGTCGCACGGAGGATGAAGATCCTCGGTGGGCCGCATTGCGGCGGCTGAGGTCCGAGTGAGGAGGTTGTATGGCGGTACCGAAGAGGAAGGTATCGAAGCAGCGGAGGCGCAAGCGCCGCGGCGCGATGAAGGCGGAGACGCCGACGGTCAACAAGTGTCCGAAGTGCGGGGATCCGAAGATGCCGCATCGGGTGTGCCCGACGTGCGGCACGTACGCGGGCAAGCAGGTCATCGAGGTCGAGGAAATCTAGGGGCGTTTCGGTGCGCATAGCGCTCGACGCCATGGGTACGGACCGACACCCCGCCATTGAGGTGGAGGGTGCGGTTCAGGCGTTGCGCGAGCTGCCGGGGAGCTTCGAGCTGGTGCTGGTTGGAGACGCACCGCGGATCGAGGCTGAACTGAAGCGTCACGACATACCGGCCGCTCGTCTGCGCGTGGTGCATGCGGCGGACGTGATCGAGCCGGGCGAGCCGGCGGTGACGGCGGTACGGCGCAAGCCGGAGTCGTCGATCGTGGTCGGATTGAAGCTGCAGAAGGATGGAGAAGCGGACGCGTTCGTGAGTGCCGGGTCGACCGGTGCGGTCATGGCTGCGTCCCTTTTTCTTTTGCGTGCGCTGCCGGCGGTGGACCGGCCGGCGATCGGGACGATCCTGCCGACGACGGTGCAGCCGATCCTGCTGATCGACGCTGGGGCAAATGTCGACTGCAAGCCGCAGCATCTGCTTCAGTTTGCGCGCCTGGGCTCGATCTACGTGGAGGATGTGTGGCAGCGGCCGAGTCCGCGCGTCGGGCTGCTGAACATCGGCGAGGAGCCGGAAAAGGGTGACGAGCTGACGGTGGAAGCGCACCGGCTGCTGCGCGCGTCGGACCTCAATTTCGTCGGTAACATCGAGGGGCGCGACGTGATTCGCGGCATATGCGATGTGCTCGTCGCGGATGGCTTCGTCGGCAACGTGCTGCTGAAGTTCTACGAATCGGTGATGGGCTTCATGCACGGAATGCTGACGACGGAGCTGGCTGAGCACCCGGGAGCGCTCGACCTGAACGCGCTGTTCCGCGTCTTCGATTACACCGAGTACGGCGGTGCGCCGCTGCTGGGCGTGAATGGCGTGACGATCATCTGTCACGGCGGCTCGCCGCCGCGCGCTATATGCAACGCGATCCGTGTGGCCATCCAGTCCGTCGAGACGCGGCTGGTCGGACACATCGAAAGCGCGGTTGCCGCGAGTGACGGCAATACGGCACGGCAGGGCGCCGGCAGCGGCGCACATGCGGAGGACTCATGAAGGCAAGGCAGCCGATCGTCGAGATCGTTGCGACGGGTCGATATCTGCCGGACCGCGTGCTGACGAACGCGGAGCTGGAGTCGATGGTCGATACGACGGACGAGTGGATAACCGAGCGAACGGGGATCCGCGAGCGTCGTATTGCAGGGCCGGAGATGGGAGCGGCCGACATGGGCGCACGCGCCTCGCGCATCGCGATGGAGCGCGCGAACGTGCAGCCCGGCGAGATCGACGTCATTGTCGTCTCCACGGCGACGCCCGACCGGCTGCTGCCGTCCACCGCCTGCGACATGCAGGCGCTGCTCGGCGCGACGAACGCCGCTGCGTACGATATATCCGCCGCGTGTTCCGGCTTCATCTACGCCCTGGCCGTGGCGGAAGGCCATATCGCGTCCGGCAACGCCGAGATCGCACTCGTCGTTTCGGCCGAGAAGATGAGCGGCATTGTCGACTGGACGGACCGCGCGACATGTGTTCTCTTCGGCGATGGCGCCGGCGCCGCCGTGGTACGACGCGCGGGCACAAAGCGCGGCAGCGTGCTGTCGAGCTTCATCCGCTCCGACGGCACGCTCGCCGAGCTGCTGTGGCGGCCGGCGGGGGGCGTGAAGGTGCCGATGGACATTGCTGTGCTGGATCAGAAGTCGCATCTCGTGAAGATGGCGGGCCGCGAAGTGTTCAAGTCGGCCGTGCGGTCGATGGCGGAAGCGGCCGACCAGGCGCTGATGCGCGCGGGGCTGACGGGTGCGGACATCGATCTGCTCGTGCCGCACCAGGCGAACATGCGCATCATCGAGGCAACGGCCCGCTACGCGGGCGTACCGATGGACAAGGTGTTCGTGAACGTGGACCGTTACGGCAACATGAGCTCCGCGACTGTCCCCATCGCACTCGATGAGGCCGCGGAGCAGGGCCGGCTGAAGCCGGGGGACCACGTGATGATGGTCGCCTTCGGTGCGGGCTTCACCTGGGCTTCGGCGGTGCTGCGGTGGTAGGTCTGCTGTTTCCCGGTCAGGGGTCGCAGGTCGTGGGCATGGGCCATGACCTGGCTGATGCGTATCCGGAGGCCCGCCGCACGTTCGAGGAAGCGGACGAGACGCTCGGCCTCGCACTGTCGAAGCTCGCGTGGGAGGGTCCGGAAGCGGAGCTGACCGCGACGAGCGTGGCGCAGCCGGCGATCCTGACGCACTCCGTGGCCGTTTTTCGCGTCGTGGGGGAGCGGTTGGGCGATGTGTCGCTCGCAGCGGGCCACAGTCTCGGCGAGTTCAGCGCCTGGGTGGCAGCCGGTGCGCTGTCGTTCGCCGATGGCCTGCGCACGGTGCGCCTGCGCGGCGAGCTGATGCAGCGCAGCGGTGCCGACCGCCCGGGCACTATGGCGGCGCTGCTCGGACTCGACGATGACGCTGTGGAGCGGGTGTGCGCGGAAGCGTCGGAGGGCACGAGCGTCTGCGTACCGGCCAATTACAACTCACCCGGGCAGCTCGTCATCAGCGGTGATGTCGCCGCTGTCGAGCGGGCGATGGATCTGGCGAAGGCCGCAGGTGCGCGGCGCGCCGTGCAGCTCAACGTGTCCGGGGCGTTTCATTCGCCCCTGATGAGCGTGGCCGAATCGGGCCTGGCTGCACAGCTGGACGCCGTCGACATGGCCCAGCCGCGCTTCCCGGTGGTCTCCAACGTGACGGCCGCGGCGGTGGTCGACCCGGCCGATGCAGGGCGTCTGCTGCTCCAGCAGCTGACATCCGCGGTGCGCTGGACCGCTTCGATGCGTACCATGCTCGATGCCGGGGTTCAGCAGTTCTACGAGATCGGACCCGGCAGCGTGCTGACGGGGCTGCTCAGGCGGATCGAGCGCGGGGCGGCGTCACAGGCGATCGGGACGGCGGCGGACGTGGAAGCGGTGATGTCATGAGCGAGGCCATGGCGGGGCGGGAGCTGGACGGGAAGGTCGCAGTCGTCACGGGCGGCAGCCGGGGCATCGGCCGCAGCATTGCGGAGCATCTGGCCTCCGCCGGCGCGCGCGTTGCGGTGGTGGCGCGTGATGGGGAGCGCGCGGCCGCGGTGGCGGGTGAGCTGCCTGGTGAAGGGCACGCGGGCTTCGGCTGCGATGTGGCGGATGCGGCGGCGGTGGACGCGCTGGTGAAACAGGTGGAGTCCGATCTCGGATCGCTCGACATCCTGGTGAATAACGCGGGCGTGACGGGCGATAATCTGCTCATGCGTCTGTCGGACGCGGAGTGGGACCGCGTGATCGACACGAACCTGAAGGGTACGTTCAATACCATCAGGGCGGCGACGCGCGGCATGATGCGGCGCCGCGAGGGCCGTATCATCAACATCACGAGCGTCGTCGGCATCACGGGCAACAAGGGGCAGGCGAACTATGCCGCCTCGAAGGCCGGTGTGATCGGGCTGACGAAGTCGGTGGCGAAGGAGCTGGCGTCGCGGAACATCCTGTGCAACGCGCTGGCGCCGGGTTACATCGAGACGGAGATGACGGCTGAGCTGGGCGAAACCGTACGGGAGGCGCTGCTCGGGCAGATCGCGCTCGGGCGGCTCGGACGCGGCGACGATATTGCGTCCGTAGTGCGGTTTCTGGCAGGACCGGGTGCGGCGTATATTACCGGGCAGGTCATTGTCGTCGATGGCGGCATGGTGATCTGACACACTAACCGAAGAGGACAAGATGGCGGACAACACCGAGTCGAAGGTCAAGGAGATCATCATCAACGAGCTGGGCGTGGAGCCCGA
>DATHUY010000043.1 GCA_035461765.1 Longimicrobiales bacterium | reverse complement strand
CCGGTTATCGCGAAACTCGTACAGCAGACGCCGGGTCTGGAGTTGCGCCTCGTGAACTCCACGATCGGTCGTCCCTGGATGGAGGCGCACCGATCTCCGGATGGCAGGGCTTCGACACCAACGGTTCTTGTCCTGGACGATCAATTCACGGTCCGGGGTTGCTGGGTTGAGCAGCCGGCTGCACTGCAGGAGATCTGGCTTCCGATCGTTGCCCGTGGAGCCGCTTCCGCGGAGCTGGACCGGAAGATGGACTGGTACGCCGCGGATGGCGGCCGCGAGATTCTGCGAGAGATCATCGAAGTGCTCGAAGGTGCTCGCGACGGTCGTCCGATATGCCCGGGCGCGGCACCGACCTGAGCAGCGCAGCGCAGAAGCGTCAGGCCGTACACGTGACGGGACGGAGCAGGCGTATGGCGACGACTGCGATCAACATCCTGAGCGACGAGCTGCAGGACGCCGCCGACTTCTGCCGGGCCGAAGAAATCGGTGGCGAGGTCACGGCGCTGGCCTATCCGGACACGCTGGACTCTGACGATCTCCCTCGTGTGGTCTCGAGGCATCGGGATGCGCTCAATGGCGTGGAACTCGCCTCCCACGGTCCGTTCCTCGATCTCTACGTCACGAGCCGCGATCCCAGGATCGTGGAGGTGTGCAGGCGTCGGCACGAGTCTGCGCTTCGTGCATCGATCGAGTTGGGCGCCCGGATTTACGTTGCTCACCTCAACTCGGTGCCATTGATCCGAAACAAGTCGTACGTGGAAGACTTCGCTGCACGAGCGGCGGCGTTCTGGGAGCCACTGGCGGAAATGGCCTGGGAAGGCGGTGCGACGATCGCGCTGGAGAACATGTGGGAAGAGGGGCCCGATCTTCAACGGCAGGTCGTCGAGCGGGTCGGGCATCCGGGACTCAGGACCTCCTTCGACAATGGCCACGCCCTCGTATTCTCGAATGTGCCGGCAGCGGAGTGGATGGCAACGCTCGGATCCACCCTCAAGCACTGCCACCTCCACGACAACGACGGGCACTATGACTCGCACCTGCCGATCGGGAATGGCGTTGAGGATTGGCCGCGTCTGCTGGACGCGCTATCCGCTCTCGAATCGGCACCGCTGGTGGTACTGGAGTGCGACACCCTTGCCCGGAATCGAGAGAGCCTCGCGGCCTGGCGTCGTCTGGAAGTTCGAAGCACTGGAGACACGTGATCGCTCGTTCACTGACGATGGCCACACTCGTGGCAGTACTCGCTTCCTGCGCGGAGCCTCCTCAGCGCTCCTCGACGCCGCCGGAATCAGACCTCGAGGAAGCCGAGTCCGTCCAGGTGAATGATGCTGTCGATCCTGAACCGGGACCGCGGCTGTTGACACCGTTCGGTTGGGGCGCGCTTCGCATTGGCATGAGTCGCGCCGAGGTCGTGGCGGCAGCCGGCGAGGATTCGGCCCCCGACGCGGTGGGTGGTCCCGATCCCGAGAGGTGCGATGAGTTCCGTCCGCGCAATGCTCCCGAGGGTGTTCTCGTGATGATCCAGGAAGGCGTACTCACTCGGGTTTCCGTGAGCCGCAATTCGGACATATCCACGCCGACGGGGTTCCGCGTAGGTGATTCGGGGTCCGCGATTCTGGCAGAGTACGGAGCGCGCGCTCACGTGGAGCCGCATCAGTACTGGGCACCGCCAGGGAAATACATCACGGTGTGGCGTCAGTCAGAGCCCGAACTGCGCGGGATCCGCTACGAGATCGATTCGGACGATCGGGTCGTGCACCTGCGCGGTGGCGACCGCAGTATAGAGAATGTTGAAGGCTGCGTGTGATCATTACGTGAGGTCCGGGCCGTACGTTCCGCTTGAGTCGATCGCGGACGCGGATTCACGTCGAGGAATCTGGTTGCAGAGCGGGCGGATCGGTAACAGAATACATTTGCACACGCCCCCACCGTCAACGCGGGAGCTGACATGTTCGACGAATCCCAGGTAAAAGCCATTCTCCAGCGCGCCATAGAACTGGATTCGGCGAGGAGTGGGGAGTTGAGTCGCGATGAGCTCATGCAGGTTGCCGCCGAGGTGGGCGTCAGCCGCGAGGCGCTCGAGCAGGCGCTGGCTGAGCAAGCGCAGATCCATCCGGTGACACTTGCGAACACCGTGCAGCCAGTGCGCCTGTCCGTGCTTCGTCTGCTGAATGTCAGCACGGCGATCGGCATCGCCGGTGGTTTGCTCTCCAGCAATGCCTGGCATCTCGGCGTCAGGGCAGTTCCCTTGGGAACGAGCGTCGTTGGGACGTTGTGCTTCGGCGCGCTGATCATGCTCAGCGGTGGTCTGGCTCTCTCGGACGCTACGAAATCCGTGCGGCGCTATCTCGAGGAGAACATAGGCGTCTGGCTCGGCTTCAGCTTCGGCGGCGTGCTGGCCGGTAGCCTGATCGCCAAATTCGGCTCCGTAGTCTACTCTCCTCAGTGGATCATCGACTCTGCTTTCGCCACGTCCATCATAGGGTTCGTCGTCACGAGCGTAGTCGGCACGACGTTGCTGACGATCCGGCGTGCGGCAGCGCATACCCCGGCCGTATCGGGTGGGTCGAAGCCTGGCGGTCCGGGATCGCCGCCGTCCTTCCTGACCCGAGCTGCCGCGGGAATCCGTACGTGGCTGTCGACAGTGCAGGACGATGGCCGAACGAAGCGAAGTGGCACCGCCCTGACAATCAGTGCTCAACCTCAGGAATCGTCGTCATTCTGAAGTCCGTCAATGGAGACGCGACTGCTCACGGCGAATGACCGGTCGGAGTGGCAACGCATGCTCCTCGGCCTCTACCCGAACTCGGTCGCGGCTGATCACGCTCCGTCGATGGACGCATATCTCACGGGCAGCTCCAGCGGTGAGCTGGTGCCAGCCGCCGTCTTCGTCGTCGCGCGCAGTGACGAAACCGTGGGTGGATTCCTGGAGCTTTCCGTCCGGAACTACGCCGAGGGTTGCACGGGAGACACACCGTATATCGAGAGCTGGTTCGTCGACGCAGATCTGCGTCGCTCGGGTGCCGGTCGCGCACTCATGCACGCCGCTGAGCACTGGGCTCGGGAGCATGGTTATTCGGAGATCGCATCCGACGCCCTTCTCGACAACGAGATCAGTCACGCTGCGCACCGGGCTCTGGGTTTCGAAGAGGTCGAACGCACGGTCCATTTTCGCAAGGCGCTCTGATCGGCCGCGTGCACGACAGACCGCCGCACCGGTCCCGTCATGTACGCGGTGTGCGCAGGAGGCTTCAGTCTGATGACAAAGGCGGTCGTGATCGCTGCATTGCTCTACGGCGTGCTTCCGAGTGTAGCGACGGGTCAGGGTCAGAACCCGTCACCGATGGTCGAGACCACCCGTCGGCACGAGAGGCTCACGCCCGGTTCCCCGGCCGGTGTCATGCGCACGGTCCCCGGACCTGGAGACCGGACGGTCGACGTTTTCGTACCCGCAGCGACGGTCGCGACAGAGCGTGTCACCGTCGTCATTCACTTTCACGGCGCCGCATGGATACCTCATCAGGCTGTCGCCCTGCTCGAGAACAACGCGGTGAGTGCGGTCGTCAATCTGGGTGCCGGTTCGTCCGTCTACGACCGAGCGTTCTCCGATCCGACAGCGTTCACCGAGGTGCTTCGTCGCATGGAACGTGAAGTGGCATTGGTTCTGGGGACTTCGTCGCTTCGCACTGATGTCGCGCTGGTCGCGTTCTCGGCCGGGCACGGAGCTGTCCGTGCCATACTGCGTGACAGCGCAGCCGCTGCTCCCGTGTCGTCGGTGCTCCTTCTCGATGGCATGCACACGTCGTATGTGCCGGCTGGAACGGTGCTCGCGGACAGCGGCAGCCTGGATACTCGCAACCTCGCAGAGTTCGCTGCGTTCGCCCGTGCAGCGATCTCGGGGGACAGGAGGTTCCTCATCACGCACTCCGAGATTTTTCCCGGTACGTTTGCCAGCACAACCGAGACAGCCGACTGGCTGCTGAACGAGCTGGGACTCAAACGAACCGCAGTTCTGGAGTGGGGGCCGCGAGGCATGCAGCAGCTGAGTCGGGTTCAGGCGGGCGGGTTCGAGGTACTTGGATACGCAGGCAACTCGGCGCCCGACCATGTCGACCACCTCCACGCCCTGCCTGAACTGCTCGCGCGGCTGTTCGGCAGGTCTCAGCCATCAGGCAATGAGGGCCGCACTCCTGCTGCGCGCGGTCGCTGAGTTGTCGCACCTATCCTCAACGGCTGCGCAAGTGGTCCTGCGGAGGCAAGGCTGATAAAGCGACGCGGCATGGTTGTAATGCTGATCGGCTTGAATGCCGCCACGGTCGCGGACGCTGCCGCACAGCAGCGCTGGTTCCCCGCACCGGACGGCGCAGAGAGCTTCGGCCCCAATGGCATCTCGATCGATCTGGCAGTGCTAGGTGCGTCGCTCGCATATTCGAAGCAGACATCACCGCGAGTCGCACTTGGTGTGGCCGTGGGCGGTGGAGCCACGACCGGCGTCATGTTTACCTCCGGCGAGCTCACTGGCGACGACGACATCCGCCTGTTCGCTGAACTGCTCAGTGGCTCCGCTTTCATGCGCGGTCAGGTCGGTGCGCGAACGGAGATCGAAGGTGCGTTGCGCGTCGGGTGGTTCTACCATCCGCCAACCGAGTTCGAAACGATCTTCACCGGCGCCTCCGCAGATGTCCGGTACCGGATCGGCGCGGTTCGTGTAGGGCCTCGTATCTACTTTGGCCGTGTTGCGGAGGAGGCAGGTCGCAGCCAGGTCGTGCTGGCAGCAGTGCCGCTCCTGGCTTCTTTCAGATGGACCTGGTAACGCGCAGACGGTACTGCCATGGCGTCTTGCTCGTCGAGTCGGTCTCCCGCGGCAGTCGCATCAGGTCAGCGGGCAGTCACGACCTCTCTGGAGCGATGGGGAGATCATCTGGGCGGCTGTGCCCGACGATCTCGACGTCCCGTGGCTGGTGCGGTATCGTATCACCAGTGCCGGATCTGACACATAGCATCGCGAGATATCCATCCTTCCCCCTGACCGGAACGCCGTTCGTCGAAAGGGAGTTGCCATGAAAGCAACTTTGTGGCTTCCTGCGGTGATGGTCCTGGCCGGTTTCGCGGCAACCTGGCCTGCGTCGCCTCGCAAATGCACGATGCCGGTGCTGTTCCGGGACGCGCCGGAGCCCGCGTTCGTCCTTGATGGCGACGCGGCGGACGCGGATGTCATGCGGCAGCTCGAGGCGGAGCAGGTGGAGAGCATCGACATCATGTGCGCTCCGGAGCTGTACGAAATCTACCAGGTGAAGGCGCAGCGAAGCGGCGTCGTGATCTTTACGCGCCCCGGCCCTGTGGCGCAGCTGCAGTCCAGTCTCGATGAGCTTCAGGCGCTGCAACGCAGCTACTTCGAGGCTCACGGCGTTTTCTCCAGCGACCTCGAGCAGCTGGGCTGGGCGGATGAGACCGGATTGATCACCATGGACCTCTCTGTTCAGGATGGCGGGTCACGATGGAAGGCGACTGCCTCGCATCGCTATCGACCCCGGCTCTCATCACAGCGATCGGTATCCGCAGATCACGCGCACGGACCTGCGAAGAATCGTGGAACCTGACGCGCCATACACGCACACGACGCTGATCGATGGGCTCGTCGCAGCGGAGCGCGCCGTGAGCGAGTTCTTCGGCTCCCTGTCCGGAGACGAGTTCGTCCACCGGGAGTCCTCAGCCTGGACGCCGGCCGAGCACCTCGAGCATCTCAACACCGCGGTGAAGGCGGTTGCCGAAGGCTTCGAGATGCCGCGGTGGCTGCTTCGACTCCGCTTCGGACGGCCGCGCCGCTCTTCGCGGACATACGAGCAGCTACGAGACGATTACCGCGCACGTCTCGAGCAGGGCGCGGGTGCAACCGGTCGGTTCGTGCCGGGCCGCGGGAGCTTCGACGAGGACGACTCCATGGTGCGCCGGACGCGCCTGCTCTCGCGCTGGTATCGAGCAAACGAAAGGCTGCGGTCCGCGCTCGAGCGGTGGACCGAGCGGGACCTCGACCGCGTTCAGCTGCCGCATCCGATTCTCGGCAGGATCACGGCGCGGGAGATGGTGCTGTTCACGATCTATCACAATCACCATCACATCGCGGCCGCCAGCCGCCGCCTCTGAAGAGCGGATGAGCGAGCTGGACCGAATCATGGACGAGCGAACCTGGCCGGTGCCATGAGATCCCGGCCGCGGTCCACGTTCGGAACTCCGTTCCTCACGGGCATCGAGCTCCACGCGGACCGGACAGTCCCCGATACGTTCCCGTTCGACCTCTCGTTCCTGCGCAATGGATTGAACCTCCGGATCACCACGCCGGTCACGTTCTTCGTCGGCGAGAATGGCTCCGGCAAATCGACGCTGCTCGAGGCACTCGCGTGGGGTGCAGGCTTCGGTTCGAAGGGCGGCAACAGGGACCATCGATATCCGGAAGATGACGAAGGTCGCGACCTCGGCCGCGCACTCAGGCTCTCCTGGCGGTTGAAGGTGCACGACGGATTCTTCATGCGGGCGGAGACTTTCTTCAACTTCGCGTCGTACCTGGAGAGTGTCGGGAGCACGTTCAGGGCGTATGGCGGTCAATCGCTCAACGAGCAGTCGCATGGCGAGGCGTTTCTCGCGGTCTTCCGGAACCGGTTCGAGAACGGGCTGTACCTGCTCGATGAGCCGGAAGCCGCGCTGTCGCCGCAGCGACAGCTTGCGTTCCTCGGCATTCTGCACGAGCTGACGCGATCGGGTATCGCGCAGTTCATCATTGCAACCCATTCACCGATCCTCATGGCGTTCCCGGGTGCGACGATCCTGAGCTTCGACGGCGAGGCCCTCGAGCCGATCGCGTATCGGGATACCGAGCATTTTCGCATTACCCGTGACTTCCTGGAGGCACCAGAGCGGTTCTTCCGCCATCTCCTGGATCCGGACGCCGCCGAGTGACGGCTGGCGGCAGGCGGTCTATTGTGACCTTCGAACCGAGCCCGCGCGGCGACACAGGCTTCATGGACTGCCGGCCGACTCTGCGGTAGCTTCACTGCAGGTCGCACGAGCGGCCGCGATGTCACGACCACACGATGGAGCAGGACAATGGCCAAGAGGAAGCAGACGTGGGAACGCGCCGCCCGGAAGCGCAAGGCGCTGCGCATGAGGAACGCGAGTGCGCGTGCCGAAGCGGGCAACGGCACGAAGTCGGCGAAGCCAGCGGCCGGGGCAGCGAAGGCGACACCGAAGGCCGTCAGGCCGACGGACGAAGCGCAGGAATAGTCGACGCCGCGCGGGCAGATCCGGAGAAGGATACGTCCACGTCGCGTGAACATATCCGGAGCTGGCCGATGGCGGTGCAGCAGGCGGCGCGTCCCCGGACGGAAGGCGATCCGTGCACATCGACAATACCACACAGAAGGACCTGGACGTATTCGGTAGCGGCGGTCTGTTCGGCCTGATCGACCACACATCAACAGCGGCGGGAAGTGCCGCGCTGAAGCGCCGGCTCGAGCGGCCAATGATGGACGTGGCCGACATCCGTCGTATGCAGGAGTCGGTGACATTCCTGATCCGTCATCCGCATCTCGTCAGACTCAGTCCGGCGGCGGTGGACGCGGTCGGCAGGTACATCGAGTCGAACATCGTAATCGATGATCGTCGGTCTCTGCCTGCTTCTCTCGAATATGCGTGGATGGCTGTGCGCTACCGCGATCTCCTCAATGAGATCGCGGAGGGTGTGCGGGCGACGGTGAGCCTGTTCAGTCACATCGATCGTGTATGTACGTCGATCGCCGAGCAGGGTGCGCCAAGGGTCCTGGCCGATCTCACCGCAGAAATCCGGGTGACGGCTCGAGCCGTCGTGCGGGCGTGCTCCGACGGGACGGTTCTGGACGCCGACCGTCGAATACGGTCCGGTCTACGGAACGAGATCGCGCACGCGCTCGGTCTGATCGGCGAGCTGGACGCTGTGAACAGCATGGCCACCGCCTCAGCGGCGAGCGGCTGGGTCATGCCGGAGCTGGTGGAGTCGGATACCTTCGTGCTGGATGCCGAAGGCCTTTATCACCCTCACATTCCCGGTGCCGTTCGGAACCCGTGTCGTCTGTCGGGCGGTGAGCCCATGGTATTCCTCACGGGGCCCAACATGGCTGGAAAGACGACCTACCTGCGCAGCGTCGGTCTGGTCGTGCTCCTGGCACAGATCGGAATGGCCGTGCCCGCCACGCGAGTCCGCCTGTCGCCAGTGGAGGCGCTTTTCACGAGCCTCAACCCGGTCGACAATCTGCGGGCCGGATTGAGCTACTTCCTCGCGGAAGTGATGCGCGTAAAGGAAGCCGCGACCATCCTCGCGGAAGGGCGTCGTGCCCTGGTCATCTTCGATGAAGTGTTCAAGGGCACGAACGTGCGCGACGCGCTCGACGCATCTGCGGAGGTTATCCTGGGTTTCGCGAACGCACGACGCAGCGGCATCATTTTCTCCTCCCACCTCGTCGAGCTGGTCAGCACGCTCGAGTCGCATCGTGCGATCCGATTCTGCTGTTTTGATGGCGACATCGTGGATGGCGCTCCGCGCTACTCCTACGAGCTGCAGGAAGGAGTGTCGGACAAACGGTTCGGTCTACTCCTCCTGCGACAGGCCGAAGTTCCCCAGCTGATCAGGAGGATCAGTGCATAGTCGGATCCGCGCTCTGAGAAGGTCGCGCACCGCGACCCCTCCGCGGGAGGATATCTGAAGCCGGTAATCCGGTTGTTGCTCGTCGCAGTCGCGCTGGGCGGCTGCGCACCGGCACGATCGACGCAGGCCGATCCGCCAGTCCTGCGCGCGGTGGTGATCAGCGACCTCAATGCATCATACGGCTCCACTCACTATCCCGATGAAGTGAGCCTCGCCGTGAAATACATTACCGGCACGTGGAATCCGGATCTCGTTCTGGTCGCGGGTGACATGGTGGCCGGCCAATCGACCCAGCTCACCGACTCGACCGTGCGGGCGATGTGGGAGGCGTTCGACTCCGTCGTTGCGGCGCCGCTCCGCGCAGCGCGCATCCCGCTCGTCGTCACCATGGGCAACCACGACGCGTCCGCGTACCCCGCCCATGCGCGGGACCGGCGGATCGCTGCGGAGTACTGGCGCGGATCCCCCAGCGCGTACCGGCTGGCGTTCACCGATAGCCAGTATTATCCGCTGCGATACGCGGTCCGGTACGGCGATGTATTCGTGGTCGCGTGGGACGCGACCAACCAGGAGAGTGCTGCCGATGACGAGCTTCTGGACTGGCTGCGGCAGTCGCTGAGCAGTGCGGAAGCGGTGGCGGCACGCCATCGTGTTGTGCTCGGTCATCTCCCGCTGTACGCCGTTGCGCAGGGACGTGATCGCGCCGGCGAGGTCCTGAAGCGCGGCGACCTCCTGCGCGAGCGTCTCGAGGAATGGGGCGCAACGCTGTTTGTGAGCGGGCATCACCACGCGTATTACCCGGCGCGGCGCGGCGGTCTCGACCTCCTGCATGCAGGTGCAGTGGGCGATGGTCCGCGCCAGCTGCTGGGGAGCCGCGAACCCGGGCGCAAGACGGTGAGCGTGCTCGACTTCCTGTCCGATTCGGTTGCGATCACGACGTATGTGATCGATGCGACTGCTGCTGCACCGACGCTGCTGCCGATCGAGTTCCTTCCGCCGCTCATCTGCAGCGCCAGCGGCTGGGTAGCGCGGCGAGACCTGCCGCCCGGTGACACCGTATGCAATGCCTCGTCCGGAAGCGGCTGGGCATGGAGATGAACCAGGATATGACATCAACGGCGGAAGAGACCGTGCTGTGGGATTCCGCGCGGCACATTCTCCTGCTCCCGTGAAACCACGGATCACGGTCATCACCCTCGGGGTGGACGATCTCGATCGAGCGCTGACGTTCTACCGGGATGGTCTGGGATTCCCGACGGAGGGAGTCGTCGGTCGGGAATTCGAGCACGGCGCTGCAGTCTTCTTCGATCTGGAGGGCGGTCTGATGCTGGCTCTCTGGCCGCGCCGGGATCTCGCCCACGATACGGGCCTCGTGCAGGGCCCACATTCGTCCACGGAGTTCAGCCTCGGGCACAACGTGAATTCGCGGTCGGATGTCGACGCCCTGATGGACAACGCGCGGCGAGCCGGGGCCGGCATTGTGAAAGAGGCGGAGGAAACGTTCTGGGGCGGCTATGCAGGATACTTCACGGACCCGGACGGGCACCTGTGGGAAATCGTCTGGAACCCGGACCTGCACGTGGACGAGTAGGGCGATGGCGGGCACACGCAGACAACATGCGGAGGCAACGCGACGATTGATGCTGGTGCCGGCGGCCTTTTTCGTGATGCACGCTGCTGCCTGCGCGGGGGAGCGCGACGTCGACCCGCCGGCCGACACTGCAGCTCCTGCCACGGTACCCGGCGCACCCACCGAAGCCGCACGGCCGGGGATCCGGTTCGACCCCGCAACGGCCAGGGCTGGCGACCGCCTCGGAGAACTCGTGCTGGACAGCATCGATGCGCAACCGACGATCGTGGATTCCACGCACGTGGGCGTCGCCCGGTTCCGCGGCAGCATCGAGCTCACAGGCTGGAGGATGGAGCATCCGGATGCGGACCTGCGTGATGTCGAGGTGTGCTTCGAGGCGAATGCAGCGAGCGCTGCGAAGCTGCCGCGCTGGCTTCACGACGAGCGTCGGCCGTGGTTCTGCTTCACGAACGGGGCGGACGCCGAAGAGGCGCTGGCCGGGGAGGGCGAGGTGACGGTCGTCATCGACCGGTTCACGATCAACCGTGGCCTCACGGATGCCGTCAACTCGGCCCGGTTCGTGAGGTGAGCATGGCGCAGCGCACGTCCATCGTATGGCGCATTGGTGTCATCGCCTGCATCCTGACGATGACTTACTGCTCCAGTGTTGCCGGCCCGGCCGGTATGGAGAGTCGCACCTATCGCCTGGGGTTCTCGGCCACGCCGCCCCGGCTCAGCGTCGAATCGGTGCTGGCCACGATCGACGCATGGCAGCCGTACGCCGACATCGCGCTGATCACGCAGACGGTGCCCTGGCGTGCGCTCCTGGCGGACACTGCGGCCGCCGACCTGGTGCATCGGGATCTCGTGCAGCTGGCAGCGCTGTACCGCAGCCGGGGCCTGCCGCTGATCGTTCAGGTCGACGTGACGGATGGACTGGCCCGCGAACGTGAGTCGCCCGAACTGGTCGCGCTCGGTCGCAGCATCCGTGAGCCCGATGTCCAGCAACGCTACCACGCCTATCTCCTGGCCGTCGACAGCCTGCTCCACCCGGAATACCTCGGACTGGCGATGGAGACGAACCTGGTGCGCGCCGTGGCGCCTGCGGCTGTGTATGGCGCACTGCGTTCCATGGTGAACACGGGCGCCAGCGCCCTTGCAGCACGTGGCTCGACAGCCCGGCGCTTCGTGTCCGTTCAGGTGGAAACCGCATGGGGCAGGCTGCCGGCGACGGGGACGTTCGCAGGCATTGCGGAGGACCGCAGTGACTTCGCGTTCGCGGAGGCGCTCGGTCTTTCGTCATATCCTTTTCTCGGCGGCTTCCAGGAGCCGGCCGACGTGCCCCTGGACTATTATGCGCGGCTGAACGCGACCGGGCTCGAGCCGCTGCCAATGCTGGTCGTCGAGGGCGGCTGGTCGTCGGCATCTGTGGCGGGTGTGACGTCATCGCCGGTGCGACAGGCCGGGTGGATACGCCGTCAGATGGAGCTGGCGGACAGTGCGCGCGCGATCGCGATCACACAGATTACGTTCACGGACCTGGATCTGAGCACGTACCCTCTGCCGCCAGGCTCGATACTGCCGCTCTTCGCGCACCTGGGGCTGGTCGATACCGATTTCGGGCCGAAGCCGGCTCTGGGCGAATGGGCCCGGGCGATTGCGCGGCCGCTTGCGAACCCATGACGGATGTCCACCCACAGTGGAGTCACCATGAAAGTATCCGCCCTCTGTGTCGTCCTCTGCATGGCCGGATTCGCGTCGCTGGCACACGCCCAGGAAACCGGTATCCCCGCCGGCTGGCGATGGGCGCCCGACCGGTCCGGTGAGGCCGCCGCGGCGGACTCAGCCCTCCGCTTCGACCACATGCCGCCAGGCTGGCACATCACGAGCGGACCGGCCGGCCTGCTGTATCCGCCGGCCGAACGCGCGGCGGGCCTGTTTTCGCTCGTGGCGGACTTCGTGGTATTTCCGGAGACGACGGAATCGGGCTTCGGGATCTTCCTGGGTGGCGCGGAGCTGGAAGGTGAGGCGGCCACCTACCTGGCTGCTCTGCTGCGACGAGACGGGGCGGTGAGCGTCGTTCGTCGAACGGGCGGCGCGGAGACCGTTCTGGTGCCCTGGACGACGAACGCGGCGATCAAGCCGCATCCCGGAGAGGGCGTCATCACGAACCGTCTGCGCGTGAACGCATCCACCGACTCGCTTCGTGTGTTCGTGAACGACTCATCGGTCGCGCGCGTACCGCTCGGCAGTGCGGCGACAGATGGGCACTTCGGCTTCCGGGTCGGGCGCCGGGTGAACCTGCACCTCACCATACTCGACCATATTCGTCATCTGGCGCCGGCCCGGTCGCGGTGAATGTGTGCCTGACGTGCGCCGCGACATTCGGCAAGCGCGGTGAATCCCGCAGGAGCGAACATTGAGCGTACGAATCGTACGTCTGGGCACGACTCGCGTACCCGGTGAGGGCCTGAGGATCGGTACGGTGCGACGTCCGCCGCGCGGCGTGCCGAAGGCTGAGTTCGCCACACGGAACTGGTACGATGTATGGTTCCCGAACCTCGCCCCATCTCCCGATACGATGAAGCTCGGCCAGAATGCGGTGTCACCCGCGGAGTGGTCTGCATTCGTGAAGAAATACAGGGCGGAAATGTCGGCACCGGAAGCGCGGCACGACCTGGCGCTGCTCGCCGCGATGTCTCATATCGCTGACTTCTCCGTGGGCTGCTATTGCGAGGATGAGAGCCGCTGCCACCGGTCCGTGCTGAGGCAGCTGCTCGTCGACAACGGGGCGGATCTGGCGGCATCGTGATGAGCGCGCGCGCAGTTCCTGACGAGCTCCTGACCGAGCGTCTTCACCTCCGGTGCTGGCGGCGCGGTGATGCGGTTCACCTGCTGCCCGTTCTCGAGGTCAACGTCGATCATCTCCAGAGCTGGATACCCGAACACGTGGCCGCGCCTGCGCCATTGCCGGACCTCGAGGAGCGACTCGCCGGCTTTGCCGCGGACTTCCGCGCTGGACGGAACTGGCGCTACGGCGTGTTCGCACCGGACGACGGTGACGTGCTCGGTGAGATCAGTCTCTTCCCGCGTTCCGCCGCCGGTCGCGTACACATCGGCGCCGCGGACCGTCTCGAGGTCGGCTACTGGCTCCGCCGGGACGTAACAGGCCGGGGCTATGCGACGGAAGCTGCGCGCGCCATGTTGTCCCTCGCCGGATCTCTTCCCGGCATGAGCCAGGTCGAGATCCGCTGCGATCCGCTCAATACGGCCAGTGCAGCGATCCCGAAGCGACTCGGGTTCCGGCTCGACACGCAATGGGAGCCGGATACGTATGTGCTCGATCTCGCGTCCCCTGTGCACTCGACAATTTCGGATGGCTGATGGGTAGGCGTCCGACTACTGACTGTGAGGAATCCTCAATGTTGCGCACCACACGTATTCTCGCTGCACTGCTGGCGGTGTCGGCCGGTACAGTCGACGCCCAGCCTGTTCCGCGGCAGAACGGCCCCGTGATCCGAGGTGCAGGCGAGGTGTTCGTCATCGCAGATCCGGATATTGCCACACCGGTCGACTACACATATCGCGCCGTGTTCGAGGTGGCACAGACGTCGGAGGAGCCGGGACAGGTCAATGTTTCATTCAACTCGGCAGCGCGGTTTCTGAACATGCACGCGCAGGCCGGTGTGCCGCGGGAACAGCTCCACATCGCGCTCGTGGTGCACGGACCGGCGGGCAGGGACCTCCTGAATGATGCGCTCTATCGTGAGCAGTACGGCGTCGCGAATCCGAATATTCCCGTACTGGATGAGCTGGCGCGCGCCGGCGTGCAGATCATCCTGTGCGGCCAGACGGCCGCTGCCCGCGACCTGCCGCGAGCGGCGCTGGCGGAGCCGGTGCAGGTGGCACTGTCCGCAATGACGGCCATGGTGCTGCTGCAGGATGAGGGTTATCGCCTGATCCCGTTCTGAGCACGCAATCGAACGGGACATGATTGAACGTCTCATCACGTCGCTGGACGCGCTTGCCGCGCCGGCCGATGTGCAGCTGCGCCACATCGCGGGTGACGCGAGCGGTCGCGCCGGCACAGCTGACGTGTCGCAAGCCTCTGCCGGCCCGGCTGCCGCAGCGCGCGATCTGGCGTTCGAATTCGCCGACGCGCTCCTGCTGGTCTCGGACTGCCCGCAGGTCCTGCTGAGCGCAGCGCAGCGGCAGGCGCTGGACGCGCTCGACGAGCAGCTCGAGGGAATGCTGCGTGAAGGCGGTGCCCAGCTGTGGCAGCCGATGGGACTGCGCGAGAGCGTCGAGTGGAAGACCGCGCGGCGGCTCGCGGCAGGAGCCCGGAGGATGCTGGGAACAAGAGCTGATTGGTGATCAGGCGCCTGCAACACATATGAGGAACCCCGATGGCTGAACCCGACCTGTCTGCCGCGGCCGACATTGATGCTCCGCCGCACGTGCTCTACGCCATCCTGGCCGACTATAACGAACACCATCCGCGTATTCTGCCGAGACCGCCCTTCGAGTCGCTGACTGTCGAACAGGGCGGAACCGGTGCTGGTACGGTGATCCGGGTGGGGATCCGGTTGCTGGGACGACTTCAGTCGTACCGCGCGACCGTGACGGAGCCCGAGCCGGGACGTGTCCTTGTCGAAACGAACGAGAACGGCTATGCCACGAGCTTCACGGTCGATCCGCGCGCCGACGGTGCCTCGGCGACGGTTACCATCGCCACGAAGCTCAGCGGGCGTGGCGGAATCAGCGGCGCGATCGAGCGGCGTTTCGTGACGTGGCTGCTGCGGCCCGTGTACACGCGTGAGCTCGAAAACCTGGCGGCAGTGGCGCGGGATCTGTAATGGCAGCGGTAATAAGGATGGCTACCGTGCTGGACGGTCCGGCACTCGCAGCGATCTACCGGCCGGCAGTCACGGATACGGCGATCTCGTTCGAGGTCGAGCCGCCCGATTATTCGATGATGACGGAAAGGGTGGCCAGGACGACTTCGCGTCTGCCCTGGATCGTGTGCGACCGGGGATCCGACGTGGTCGGGTACGCCTATGCGGGTCCGCACCGCGACCGGCCCGCGTATCAGTGGTCCGTAGAAGTATCGGCTTATGTGAGGGCCGACGCTCGGCGCGCGGGCGTCGCCCGGGCACTGTACGCATCGCTGTTCTCGATCCTCGCATTGCAGGGGTTCCGCAACGCGTATGCAGGCGTTACGCTGCCGAACGAGGCCAGCGAAGGACTGCACCTGTCCGTCGGCTTCAGGCCGATCGGCGTATTCCGGGGAGTCGGCTGGAAACGGGGTGCGTGGCACGACGTTGGCTGGTTCGAGCGGGCGCTGGCACCGCGGGATCGCGAACCGCAGCCGCCCGTTCCACTGCCGCAGATCGTGCGCACACCGGCTTGCCGCGAGGCACTGGACGCGGGTCTCACGCTGCTGCGACCGCCTGTTGCCTGAATCAGCAGACCCTGATCGACACCCCGCCCGGCCACGCAGGCGGGCGCCCGGCCGCGTAGGAATTCAACGGGAAAACAGGTAGCTTACTGCATTATGCCTATCGATCGCGGGGTCATTGATCAGCAGCTTCTCGCGCTGCGGGAAAGCACACAGTGGTGGGACCAGCGCGAGTTCCGGGATCTGCCCGCGGTGATGCACGCGGAGGAGCAGATCCTGGCGCTGTCGCGGGGCAAGATCGCGCGGGTGCGCTGGCTGCGGCGAACGTGGCTGATCGTTGTCACGGACATGCGTGTGCTCTGTCTGCGCTCGTCGGGCGGAACCGGCTGGCGGCAGGTGGAGGTGCGCGGTGACCAGATCGAGCGGACGGCGCTCCGGATCGGACCGCTGCGCGGTCGCGTGCTGCTGATCGCGGCAGGGCAGACCTACCGGATGCTCGTGCCGCGTCAGGATGCCTACAAGCTGATGACGGCGTTGTCGAGTCTGGGCAACCATGCCAAGGACACGTTCTCCGGCTTCGGCCCCACACGCATCGTGCGTCGCGTGATGGATCACGTGCTGGCACTGCCGGCGGCGGCGATGGATCCGACGGCACCGCGGGCCGCGCCCGCACCGCTGCCGGCACCCGTGGCCGACCGTCGCATCCAGGCGCTGGAGGAGGAGATGCAGGAGCTGCGGCAACAGGTGGACTTCCTCGAGCAGCTGCTGCGGCAGCGCCAGCCGTGGGCGAACCCGGACGAGACGCCCACGGCCTGACGTCGCATCCCATGGGGCATGACCGGCCTCAGCGGCCGACCAACGAACGCGCAGGGTGATTCATGGCGGACCAGCGCCGATACAGTGAAGACGAGATCGCGGAGATCTTCGAGGCGGCCGCCACGCTCGAGGCATCGAGCCCGCGTGCGGCCTCTGCGGCGGGAGGGCTGACCCTGCCGGAGCTGCAGTCGATCGGCCGGGATGTGGGTGTGGCGCCGGAGCGGATCGCTGAGGCGGCGGCAGCCCTCGATCTGCGCGGCCAGGCGCAGCCGCGCCGTTACGACCTGGGGATGCCGATCTCGGTAGGGCGCACGGTCGACCTGCCGCGCGCGCCGACGGATCGCGAGTGGGACGTCCTCGTGGCGGAGCTGCGCCGGACGTTCAATGCGGCGGGCCGGGACAGCTCACGCGGCGATCTGCGTTCCTGGACGAACAGCAAACTGCACGCGTACGTCGAGCCGACTGCGACGGGCTACCAGTTCCGCATCGGCACGCTCAAGGGCGATGCCACCGCAGTGAACCGACTCGGCCTCGGGGCGATCCTGATGACGGGCGTTCTGTTCGCGGTGCCGGCGCTCACAGGCGCGCCGCTGGACCAGTACACGGACCTTCTGCTCATCGGCGGCATGGGAGCGGCCGGGCTCACGTACAACGCCGTTCGTCTGCCGCGCTGGGCGCGGCGCCGCGAGCGGCAGATGGATGAGATCGTCGCGCGCGTGAAGTCGCTGATCGGGACCGAGCCCCCGCGCGACGCGATCGAGAAGTGACGCGCGGCGCCCGGTCTGCGCAATCGGATGAATTGCGACATCCGCGGCGTCAGAGCGAACCTGCGGCCGGGTGACCACGTTTCCAGCCGGCTCGGTCGCGCCGTGACGACCCCGCAGCAGCCGCTACTGTGCCCGCAACGCGACACCGGGGTCGATGCGTGCGGCGCGAAGCGCGGGAATCCAGCAGGCGAAGATGCCGACGGCGGCCATGATGAACGCGACGGTCGCTAGCGTCATGGGGTCGTGCGGCTCGACGCCGAACAGCAGTCCCTGCATGAGGCGCGACAGTGACAGTGCGCCGACCGCGCCGATCACGAGCCCCAGCATCACGAGCAGGCCGCCCTCCGAGAGGATCATGCGCTGTACCATTCCAGAGTCCGCGCCGATGCTCATGCGGATGCCGATCTCGTTCGTGCGTGCGCTCACCGAGAATGCGAGCACGGCGGCAATGCCGATGGCCGCAACAATGAGTGCGAGGAGGCCGAACGAGCCGACGAGCATGGCGTTCAACCGGCGCGGCCCGACACTCTCGTCACGGATCTGATCGAGCGTCAGCACATTCTCGATCGGCTGCTGCGGCGCGATGGAGCGGACGATCCGTGTGGCCTCGGGCGCGAGTCGCGCCGCATCGCCACGTGAGCGGATCACGAGACCGCCGGAGGGAAACGCTTCCTGCACGAACGGCATGAACATGGCCGGCAGCGGCGCTGCGTCGAGCCCGCCATCCTTCGTGTCGCCCACCACACCTACCACTGTACGCCAGTCGCCCGACACCGGAATGAACTCGAGCACCGAGCCGGTCCACGCGACCCGTCTCCCGATCGGATCCTCGCCCGGAAAAAGACGGTTGGCGAGTGTCTCGTTCAGGATGACAACCGGCGCACCTCCCTGGCGGTCGGTCGCGGCGAAATCGCGCCCGCGCAACAGAGGGATGCCCGCGGCGCTGAAGTAGTCGGGGCCGGTCGTGCGATACTCCGCGCGCGGCATCGGCTCCCCGGGTGCGACTGGCCGGCCCTCTGCCTTGATCTCGAGCATGAATCCGGCGCTGCGCAGCGGGATGGTCGAACCGAACGCCACCTGTCGCACGCCTGGCAGTGCGGCGATCTCGCCCTGCATCTGCTGGTAGCGCGAGACCGCCAGCTCTGTGGTCTCGGCGCCGAAATCGATCGGCACCTCCATCGTGAGCACATTCTCCGTGTCGAGTCCCGCATCGACCATGGACAGCCGCTGCATGGTACGGGTCAGCAGCCCTGCCCCCGTGAGCAGCATCACCGACACGGCGATCTGGGCGACGACCAGCGCCTGCTGGAGCCGCTGTCGTCTCGATCCGGCGGTCGTGCGCCTGCCGCCTGCGGCGATGAGTGCGCCGATATTGCTCTCACTGGCGAGCTTCGGTGCGTACGAAAGCAGCACCGCGACCATGAGGACCAGCGCGGATGTGAACGCGAGCACTGCGCCATCGACGCGGATCTCGCTCGCGCGCGGGCTGTAGCGCTCGGCGAACGTGGTCAGCATCCCGACGCCGGCGAATGCGAGCAGGAGGCCGAGCGCTCCGCCGAGGCCGGCGAGGACCAGGTTCTCGGCGAGGAGCAGGCGACGCAGCCGGGTGGTACCGGCGCCCAGGGACGCACGCACGGTGAGCTCGTGCTCGCGGCGCACGCCGCGCATCAGCGTCAGGTTGGCGACGTTGGCGCATGCGATGACGAGCACGAACGCCGCGGCGGCCATGAGCAGCCACAGCGTGAGCCGCGCGTCCTGGCCGAGCACTTCCTGGAACGGTGTCACCGTGACACGGTAGCGCGAGCCGGCGTCGTACGCTTCCGGATACTCCCTGTGCACGCGTGCAGTGATGCCCTCGATCTCCGCACGCGCTTCAGCGACCGTCGCACCCGGTGCCAGCCGGGCGATCATCTCCGTCATCCGGTGCGTGCGGCCGGTCACCATCATGGCGCTCAGATGGTGTTCACTGTTCACCATGTTCATGAGCGCGTCGATGCGGCCGGGGAAATACGGCGCAGGCTGAAGCACCCCGACCACCTGGACCGCGCGGCCGCCGGCGATCACCGATGTGCCCACGATCGCTGAGTCCCCACCGAACCGCTCCATCCAGTAGTCATGCGTCAACATCATCACAGGCTCGGCGCCCGTCCCGTCATCACGCTGGTCGAATGAGCGGCCGAGCACGGGTGCGAGACCCATCACTTCGAAGTAGTTGCCCGTCACCAGCCCGACATCGATACGAACCGCATCGTCGTCGCCCAGCAGGCTGAAGGTCATCGGCGAGTATTCGGCGATGCCGGCCAGCTTCGTGGACGATGTGCGGAAATCCTCGATCTCGGGGACGGAGAACAGAACGTTCTCGCCGCCCGGCCCTTCCGTGGACTGGCGCAGGTACATCAGGCGATCGCCATCACGATGAGGCAGCGGCTTCAGCAACACGCCGCGCACGACGCTGAAGACGGCGGTATTGGCGCCGATGCCCAGGCCGAGGGTCACCACTACGGCGACCGCGAACCCCCTGGCGCGCGACAGGCTCCTGATGGCGTACCGGAAGTCGAACATCAATGTCTCTCTTGTGAGGATGGGAGTGGCGTTCTACTGATACATCGAACGGGAGCCGCGGAAATCGACAGCGCGGCCCCCCGGTCGGACGCGGAACCCGTTCTGCAGAATGGCCGCGGACGCCATGGAAACGCCCGGCCAGCCGCACGCCCCGGACGCGCGGAACCGCATGGGAACACCGTACTTCCCGCCGGCGCCAGGCCGTCCCGGGCCATGCGGGCCGGGGGCGCAGACCTGTCCGGACGGGCCGTTCTGCAGAACGGGTTCCGCGTCCGACGGGTGGTGGGGGCTGGCGGGTGGGCGTTCGCGCACCACCAACATACAGGACGACGACCGCCGCAACGAGGCCTCATGACTGACATCGATATCGCGAGCCGCGGCGCAGCCCCGAGCCTCGAGGGCACCCATGTCCGACTGGACCCGCTCAGCCGCGAGCACGTGCCGGCCCTGACGGCCATCGGCCTCGATCCAGACCTCTGGCAGTGGACGGTGTCGCAGGTGCGGACGGCAGCGGACATGGCGCGCTACGTCGAGACAGCGCTCGCGGAGCAGTCGCAGGGGCGCTCACTACCGTTCGCGACCGTGGAACGGTCGAGCGGCAGGGTGGTGGGCAGCACACGCTTCGGGTCCATCGACCTGCGCAATCGGCGTGTCGAGATCGGCTGGACGTGGATCGCGCGGGCCTGGCAGCGCACCGTGATCAACACCGAGGCAAAGTATCTGATGCTCCGACATGCCTTCGAGATGCTCGACTGCATCCGCGTGGAGCTGAAGACCGATGTGCTGAATGAGCGGTCCCGCGCCGCGATGCGCCGCATCGGTGCAGTCGAGGAAGGTGTGCTGCGCAGCCACATGATCACGGAGAGCGGCCGCGTGCGCGATACCGTCTATTACAGCATTCTGGCAGCCGAGTGGCCCGAGGTGCGCGCGGGTCTCGAGGCGAAGCTCGAACGGTCCGCGGATTGCTGATCGACACGCACCATGAAAAGAATACTGATGTCCTGCCTCGTGCTGATATGCGCATGCGGAGCCCGGTCAGAGGCGCCCGCGCCCACGCCGACGCCCGCGCCCGCGCCCGCGCCCGCGCCAACGCCAACGCCCGAGCCCGAGCCGGCGCCCGAGCCGGAGCCGGCGCCCGAGCCCACGCCCGCGCCGCCCTGGCTGCAGCCTGCGCTGCCACGCGACGCCGTGCCGCAGGTCCTGCTCGCGGAGTGGAGCGACGCGCCGAACCGGGACGTGTGCGCGCCGATCGCACCGGCATCGCCCGGAACGGACGCGTCCGCTGAGCCGCGGCGTGCGGAGTTCAGCGGTGGGTGGGCCGTCGCCTGGGACCTGCCCGACCTGCGCAGCGCGTTCGGCGTTGCCGGCACGGGCGTGGCTGCAGCTGATCCGTCGTATTCCGAATGGCCGCATTCGCTCATGTGGAGTGATGGCAGCACGGCGGGCTACGGCCCGGAGGGAGGCACGGGACCGAACCAGCTGGCGTACCTGCGGATTACGGGGATGGGCTGCCTGTACAACGTATGGTCACGGCTCGGTCGCGAGCATCTCGAGCACCTGCTGAGCCAGCTGCGCTTCGTCGCTGTGCAATAACGGAGTTCCATGTCACTCAAAGGCTCGCTGCACCGTCTCGCGGCATTCACGAACACACCGGAGGGTGGCAATCCCGCCGGTGTGTGGATCGGCAGCGCGCTTCCCGACGCGGAGACGATGCAGCGCATCGCGGCGGAGGTCGGCTACTCGGAGACCGTGTTCATCGCGCCGGCCTCTGGAGACGAGCGGGAGTGCCGGTACTACAGCCCGGAGGCGGAAGTCTCGTTCTGCGGGCATGCGACCATCGCCGCCGGAGTCGTTCTCGGACAGACCGACGGCGATGGGACGTACACGCTGAATACGACGATTGGTGCTGTGCCGGTGCGCGTTCGCTCGCGCGACGGTTTGCGCGAGGCTTCCCTCACGTCGGTCGAGCCGATGCAGACGTCCGTGTCGGACACGCTCCTGGGTGCCGTGCTGACTGCGCTCCGCTGGCGTCGCGACGAGCTGGATGACGCGATTCCGCCCGCGCGCGCGTATGCCGGCGCGTGGCACCTGGTGCTTGCCGTTGCACGATCGGAGCGGCTCGCCGCCCTCGACTATGACTTCGAGGCGCTCAAGGCGCTGATGCTCGACGATGGCCTGACGACGCTGCAGCTCGTATGGCGCGAGAGTCCGCTCGTCTTTCACGCGCGCAATCCGTTCCCCGTCGGCGGCGTGGTGGAGGACCCGGCCACGGGTGCCGCAGCGGCTGCACTTGGCGGATATCTGCGTGCGGCCGGTCACGTCACGACACCGGCGACAGTGACGATTCATCAGGGGGAAGCAATGGGCCGCCCGAGCCTGCTGACGGTGGAGATTCAGCCGAGCGGCGGCATAGTGGTGACGGGCACTGCGCTGGCGCTCTGACGTGCCGGGCTTCGTTGCATATGGCAGCCTGATGCATCCAGATGAGCTGGCAACGCAGTGTCGCGGGACCAGCCATGTACGCGTGCGCGTGTGCGGATTCCGTCGCAGCTTCTCGCAGGAGCCAGCGTGGCGCACGGGCACCGGTGCCGAACGGGGTGTGCTGACGGTGCAGCCGTCGCCCGGCGACTGGTTCAACGGCATCCTCGTGAGCGGAGTCGATGCCGGTGTGATCCGCTCTCTCGATCACCGCGAGCGCGGGTACAGTCGCGAGGCCGTGCCCACGACGCGCATCGAGACGTATGATCCGGAGGACAGCGGGCAGATCACGGCAGCAGTCGTCGTGTATGCGGGTCTTCCCGACAGGTACAACAGCGAGCTGCTGCCGAACAGCACCTATCTGGAGCTCTGCACGGATGCTGCCGCACGCTGGGGCAGCGACTTCGCGCGCGACTTCCGCCTCACGACATTCGTGCGCGGCGCTACGCTCGACGAATTCATGCGGCGCTGATGACTCATGCGAACGGTCGTGACCGGGGATGAGGATCTGGGACGTCGATCCGGCGCTGCTGTGCAGGAGCCACCTGCTGGGCGAGCATCGCGAGCTGCACGGCTTGTGGAATATCCTGACGCAGGGGCTGACCGGATACAGCCGGCACCCGGAAACACTACGCTGGGATGGCCGCCTGGCTGCGCTCTTCGAGCGCCACGAGGCGCTCGTCGCCGAGATGACGCAGCGCGGCTACCGCCACCACTCGCCACTCGACCCGATCCTCGCCACGGGATCCGCCGTGCAGGACATCTTCATCGATCACCCGGACAGACAACTCGAGATCCTGCGCGCAAAGCCGTGCCCGTGTCTCACGGGCGGGTGAGCACAGCTCGTCGACTCGGCGCAGGATCGACGACGCCGGAATGCGGCCGCGCCGGGGCGGTGCGACAGCCTATCGATCGGTGGTGCCGCTGCCGGAAGACGACATGGCAGCCACGAAGCGACGCCCGTCCCAGAGCACGGGGAGTGCGCGAACGATCGAGAACGCCACGGTCGCAATCACCATTCCCTCGATGGTGATGCGTACATACGGGAGCGCGGGGTGCGCGGGTGCGGCGATCTGCCAGGCGAGGAGAATGCCGAGTGCGCAGAAGCAGACGGCCTTGAGCGCACCGTACGCAGCGCGACTCCAGCGCGACGCGGTCAGCTCCCGCGCCCAGGCGGAGTCCTGGAGGCTGTTCGGGCCGAACGGCGTGCGGCCCTGGGCGAAGGCGACGCTGCGGATGAGGTCGGTCACCACGGTACGCGTGATCATCACGAGCGGCACCCACAGCGGCACGAGCGGCTGACCGGATGGATCGGTACGGATCGCGAAGAACGTCCACAGCGCGAGCTCGACGATGCGGTCACCGGCAATGTCGAACAGGGCGCCGGCTTCGCTGGCCTCGTTGTACTTTCTCGCCGCCCATCCGTCGAGCGCGTCCATGAAGATGGCCCACGCGAGCAGGGGCACCATCAGGAGATCGAGCCACCATGAACCGACAGGGTCGGCGCGCATCCATACGGCGATGATGACGAAGATCAGGATGACGCGAGCGGCCGTGAGCAGGTTTGCCATGCAGCACCACCTGGCTGGGGACTTCAGGCATGACGGGACGGACGGCAGTATCACATGTGTACCGGACGTCGTAATGTATAGTTCCGGTTCACATGCTTACGCCAGCGGCCATACGGCCCATTCAGGGGGTACATGCAGGACGCCTGTGAAGCTGCATACACTCGCATGACGTTGGCGCAGCGGGCTCTGCGGCGCCTGGGTGGCCGCCGATCGCGGGTCCGTCCGGTCGCAGTTCGGCGGGCGCTGGTGCGCATCGTGATCGCATGGCTGGCGACGGGTTGCGCGACGGCCGTGCCCGACGGGCAGCCAACCGCTGATGTCATCACCTGGCGCGTGGCGAGCTACAACATCCACCATGCGCGCGGCATGGATGACCGCGTGGACGTGACGCGGATCGCGGCCGTGATCCGCAGGATGTCGCCGGACGTGGTCGCATTGCAGGAGGTGGACAACGGCGTCGCGCGCAGCGGCGGGGAGGATCAGGCCGCGCGCCTCGGCGAGATCCTGGGTATGTACCACGCCTTCGGCAGCTTCATGGACTATCAGGGTGGCCGCTACGGCATGGCGATCCTGTCGCGCTGTCCCATCCGCAGCGCCGAGCCGGTGCGGCTCGTGGACGGCAACGAGCCACGGATCGCGCTGGCGGTCACGATCGCGCAGCCGGATAGCAGCGTGCTCACGGTCGTGAACGTGCACTTCGACTGGGTCGGCGATGACGGTTTCCGCTTTCAGCAGGCGCGCGAGGTCGCGGAGTACCTCGATGGCATCGACGGGCCGTGGATCCTGGCGGGCGACTTCAACGACCAGCCGGGGTCCCGCACGCTCGAGCTGTTTCAGGCACGGGCACGCGAGGCTGCAAAGCCGCGCGGCAAGCGCTTCACGTTTTCCTCAACCGAGCCGGTCAGGGAGATCGACTTCGTGTTCGCGGCGCCGGCCGCCGTGTGGAGCGTCGGCACAGTCGAAGTAGTGGATGAGCCGATGGCATCGGATCACCGCCCGGTCATCGCGGAGCTGTCCACAGTCGCATCACCAATGACAACCTCTCACAACAGGAGTGGAGCCGCATGGGATTGTTCTGGGACCTGATACAGCACAGCCAGATCTCACAGGCGCACGACAAGGCCGACACGCTCGAACACCGCGTGAGCTTGCTGGAGGATCAGCTCCAGCGTACGAATGAAACGCTGGTGCAGCTGCTGCGCGCGCTGGAGGCACGCTTCGGCGATGACATCGATGGCGACGGCAAGGTCGGCTGAGCTTCCGTGACGCTGACGGCAGCCGCGATTGTGACGCCGGGGCGCCTGCCAACCGTGACGACTTCCGCGGAGAGCTCCCGCAGCACCATGCCCCTCAGCGCTTGACGAAGCCGTGAAGTTCCATCGATTGTTCGTGCACCCGGCCGCAGTACGGACGGGTGCGATACGCAACCTTACTCGCCATGACGGAGCGGAGATGTCCCGCCGATTCCCCATTGTCATGCTGCTCGTGCTGGCGGCGATGCTGCCGGAATCCGCGCGTGCGCAGCAGCCGCCCGGCGTGGCGGACACCGTAAAGCTGCGCTTCGGGTGGCAGCCAGGCATGACAGCACAGATCGAGACGACGCGTCTCCAGGAGCAGCGGTCCGGGTCCGTCGATACCATGATGCAGCGTACGAGTTACCGGATGCACGTGGCGCAGCACGACGACGGGATCCTCATCTCGTACACGGATTTCACGTTTCCTGACGCAGACACGACCGATCAGCAAACGTCGATCGCGGAGCAGGCGGCGGCGATCGTGCCAAAGATCGTGGTGGACTCGGCGGGCGGCTTCGTAAGCATCGAGGATGTCCCGGGATTTCGCGCGCGACTCGACACGCTGATGACACGGATGCTCCCACCGGAGGAAGCGGCGTCCGCGCGCGAGGGACTGGCCGAGCTCGTCACGGAAGAGGCTCTCGCGGACCTGGCCGCTCAGGAATGGAACGCGATCGTCGGGCGCTGGGCCGGTCGTGACCTGGTGGTGGGTGAGGACTACGGGTTCGAGGAAGAGGCTGCGCTGCCCCTGATCCCGGGCGCGGTGGTCAAGATGGTCTCGACGTTCGGCATCGCGGGACGCACATCGTGCGACGGCAAAGCCGCAGGCAGCGACTGCGTCGAGATCAGGCTGGTGTCACGAGCGGATCCGGACGCGGTCAAAGCGGTCCTCGCGCAGTTCACCGAGCAACTGCTCGCGACGCCGGGAGTGGGGATCGCGTTCGAGAGCTTCGAGATGGAGAACGAGATGGTGCTGATCGCGGAGCCCGGCACGCTGCGTCCTCATCACGTGCGCACGTCGAAGCGCATGGGCGGCGTGTTCACCGCGCAGGGTGAGCGAGGCGAGGTGTCGCAGCGGGAGGTTCGGACGTATCGCTATACGTACGGGCGGTGACTGCCGGCGCGTCATGATGCTGCCGGAGGTTGCCCGACGGCGGGCGCTGCTCCTGGCCGCCATAACGGTGATCGCGGGCTGCCGCACCGGCCTGAACTACGCCGCCGGCGAGGCGCCATGGTACGAGGGAGGTCCCGCGCGGAGCGCTGCGGTCAGCACCGGGAACGACACGCTCCTGATCGTCGCATTCAACGTGAAATATGCGCAGCGCGTCGATCGCGCGATCACACTGCTGCGGACCGAGCCGGACCTGCGCGGTGCGGATGTCATCCTGCTGAACGAGATGGACGAGAACGGCACATGGCTGATCGCCGAAGCGCTCGGCATGTTCTACGTCTATTACCCGGCCGTGCTGCACACCCGGACCGGACGTGACTTCGGCAATGCGGTGCTGTCGCGCTGGCCGATTGTCGAACACGAGAGGCTCGAGCTGCCGCATGTCGCCCGGATCCAGCGCACGCGGCGCGTGGCGACGGCAGCGACGATACGGGTCGGCAGCGCCGACGTGCGCGTGTATGCGACGCACCTCGCCACGTTCTTCGAGATCGGACCCGGGGCGCGGCAGGAACAGCTGCGCACGATACTCGCCGATGCGGATAGTTTCGCGTACGCCATCATTGGCGGCGACATGAACGACACGCGTATCGGCCCGACCGCCTGGCAGCACGGATTCACGTGGCCCACGCAGTACGGCCCGCGGACCACGCTTTTCGGACGTCTCGATCATATCTTCCTGAAGAACCTGCCGGTACCGGACTCCGCGGCGTCGGGTACGGTACGTGAAACGATGGGCGCGAGTGATCATTCACCGGTGTGGGTCCGCGGCATACTGAAGACACGCTGACAGGGCAGGAGCCATGCGCAAGACCGCTGCGCGGATCGCCGTTCTGCTGGGCACGCTCGTCATCACCGGCTTCATCGTGCTGCTCGTCAATCAGACGGCGCAGCTCGTCGAGCTGGCGGCGCGGATGGCGCCGTGGCTGGGCAGCGTGGTGCTGTGGGTGCTGGTGACGCTCTACGCGTTCTGCGTTCTCGTTCCGCTCTACCTGCTCTTCAGCCTGCCGAAGCCGCTGCGCGCGCCGGACTCCGAATCGGATCCGGAATTTCCGGCCCACCTCGACCGCCTCGGCGCGCGCCTGCGCAGGAACCCGCATCTGTCCGCGCGTGCGCTTTCGACGCGCGAGGAGATCGAAGCGGGACTCGTTACGCTCGACGGCCTCGCCAACGAACGCACACGGCTGGCGGCATCGCAGGTGTTCGTCACGACGGCCATATCGCAGAACGGCAGCCTCGATACGTTCCTCGTGCTCGCCGCGCAGAGCAAGCTCGTGCTCGAGATAGCGCGCGTATACTATCAGCGTCCCACGCTCCGCGACCTGGTGTACCTGTACTCCAATGTCGCGGCGACCGCGTTCGTCGCGGGCGAGCTGGAGGACCTGGACCTCACCGAGCAGATCCAGCCGATCCTTGCGGCCGTCTTCGGCTCCGCCGCCGGCGCCATCCCGGGGTTCGGCGCCGCGACCGGCCTGTTCGTGAACTCCGTGACCACGGGATCCGCCAATGCATTCCTGACCCTGCGCGTCGGCATCATCGCGCGTCAGTACTGCCGGGCGGTGGTGCTGCCGCCGCGGCGGACGCTCCGGCGCATGGCCATCGCCGAGGCGACGCAGATGCTGGGCGGGATCGCGCTGAGCGGCACGCGCCGGGTCGCCGCGGCACTCGGCTCCGCGACGAAGAGCTCGATCGGCGGCGCGTTCGAGAGCTTCGGCGATCAGATCAAGGCAGCGGGCTCCGGGTTCCGTGAGAAGGGGACGACGGCGGCACAGAAGCTCGGACTGCGCCGGCCGCTGACCGACCCCGGATCGACAGGTGGGGGCGCGGATGGGTGATCCACCACCGATGCGAGGCATTTTCATGACAGTCCGGTCGCGGACGCTTGCTGCTCTGTTCCTGCTCGTCGCTGGTGCCTTTGCGCCCGTCACGGCGCAGCGCCCCGGATTCGCGCCGGAGCGACTCGCGCGTGTAGACAGCGTCCTCCAGCAGTACGTCGATGAAGGCCGCATCGCGGGCGCCGTGGCGCTCGTGCTCCAGGATGGCCGGCCGGTGTACGAACGCGCATTCGGCTGGAGCGATCGGGAGGCCGGCGTGCGCATGGCGCCGAACACGATCTTCCGTATCGCCTCGCAGACGAAGGCACTCACCAGCGCGGCAATACTGATGCTCCTGGAGGAGGGCAGGCTCACGCTCGATGAACCGGTGGGTCGCCATATCCAGTCGTTCCGCCGGACGACTGTTGCGCTGCGTGGTGCCGACACGGTCGCGATCGTGCCGGCCAGGCGACCCATCACGATCCGTGACCTGCTGACGCACACCGCCGGGATCTCGTACGGTACGACCGGCGAGATCGCCGCGCTGTATGAGCGGCAGGGGCTCGGCCGCGCTGCCGGTTTCGGCTGGTACACCGCCGACCTGGACGAGCCGATCTGTACCACGATGGAGAGGCTGGGCACGCTGCCGTTCATCGCGCAGCCGGGTGAAGCCTGGGTCTACGGCTACAGCACCGACGTCCTCGGCTGCATCGTCGAACGCGTGTCCGGGATCGATCTGGCAGAGTTCATCCGCTCCCGCATCACGGAACCGCTCGGCATGGCCGACACCCACTTCTATCTCGACGATAGCGAGCGCGCCCGGCTTGCAGCCGTGTACGCGAGCGACAGCGCGGGGCTGGCCGTGCGTGCGCCGGACGGCGCGCGCGGGCAGGGACACTACATCGACGGGCCGCGACGCAGCTTCGCCGGTGGGGCCGGCCTGGTCTCGACCGCACACGATTATGCGCGCTTCCTCGAGATGGTGCGCAGCGGCGGCGCACTGAACGGTGTGCGCATTCTCGCGCCGCGTACGGTGAAACTGATGACGACCAATCAGGTCGGCTCTCTCTACTCGTCGACCGGTCTGGGCTGGAGCCTCGCGTTCGAAACCATCGAGCGGTACGGCGCGTCCGGCATGGGCGAAGTGGGTTCATACGGATGGGGCGGCGCGTACGGCTCGTGGTATCGGGTCGATCCCGAAGCGGGTCTCGTGATGGTATTCATGATCCAGCTGATGCCGAATGGCACCGACATCCGGCAGAAGTTCCCGACACTTGTGTACCAGGC
>DATHUY010000042.1 GCA_035461765.1 Longimicrobiales bacterium | reverse complement strand
GCCCAGGTCTCCGGCACTCCGATCGCGGGGATGAAGAGGTGCCGACGTGCGGCGCTGGCGAGCGCTGCCGCCAGCCCCGCGATGAACAGCAGTCCGACGAGCGCAGTGAGGAGGAGTGCGCCGGATAAGGCGCGACCAGCGCGCGATCGATGGTGCTGATTACCGCGCCGCTCGCGCAGTGGGATCCCCACGACCGCCACGAGCAGCAGAAGTGCCGCGAAGCCCGGCAGGCCGGCCAGCACGGGGCGCTGCGACATTCTCGTGACCGCGGCTCCTACCCAGCCGCTGTACGTGATACCGGTAACGAAATCGATAGGCGGAACAGCGTCGAGGCATGCGGCGTCCGGTGTCCGGTCCGGCGCCTCGATGAAGTCGCGCGCAATACGCTGTGCGCAGGACGAAGGCGCCTCGTGACCGTGCCAGGGGACGATCACCAGGTGCGCGCGCGGCAGTCCCCGCGCGAGAAACCGCGCATTGGAGGGCGGCGTGCGCGGGTCGATCTCGCCGGTGTCGATCAGCGAAGGCACGTCGCTGCGCAGCGGCTCAACGCCCGCATGATTCCACGCCTCGCCCAGCCACGCGCGGCAGCGCGCCTGGAGCTGGGCGTCGGAGTGACGGTTCACACTGCCGTCGTTGCACCAGAACGCGAGTGCGGTTCCCGGGTCCTGGTCGTCCTCGGTCAACTGCCGCGCAAGCCGCGGCGCCGCTCCGGCGAGGAAGGTCTCGCCGTGTTCGAAGATCGTATGAATCAGGAGCGGCACGCCGGCCGCGAGTGTGCGGTTCACCAGCAGATCGGCCAGTCCATTCCGCATCACCGCGGCGTCCACGAGCACCTCCTCTGCCGGCCGCATTCCCAGGGGTGGAACGCGGACACGGAACGGAGCTTCACGCAGCCGCGCGAGCACGGCCTCGTACTCGGCGTGGAGACGCGGATACGCGGCGCGGCATTGCGGCCGCTCGGCACAGCGGCGGAACAGCGTCGCGAGCACCTCCTCCGCCTGCTCCGGGGTGGTGCCGACGCGGTAGCGACCGGGAGGAACGGGCCCGCTGAAGTTCACCGCACGGATGGCCGCGGGGACCTGCCGTACGGCTTCCGCGGCGATGCGGCTGCCGTATGAGCTACCGACCAGGTTGAGCTGTGGTGCGTCGAGCGCACTTCGCAGCCACTCCAGATCGTGTGCGACCTGAAAGGAGCTGAGTGTCTCGAGCCGGACTCCATCCGCGAACAGCTGCCTGCGGCAATCCGCAAGCGTGTCGAGCCACATGCGTTCCGCGGCTGAGGCGGGATTCGCGTCGAAACGTGGACTGGCGTCGCCGGTCAGCTCGGGACAACGGCGCGGATCCGACAGACCGTTGCCACGCTGATCGAAGACGATCAGGTCTCTACGCCCACGGTGTACGTCGAGCGGGTGCGGACCACGCAGCCGGTTCCTGAAGTGCGGCAGGATGCCCGGCAGGCCGGGTCCGCCGACGATGAACACCAGCGGGTCCGGCGCCGGATGCGGTGTAGTCGCCGCTACGATCGCGAACGCCATCCGCATCATCGGCCCGGTCGGCTGCGCGTGGTCCCGCGGCACGTGCAGATACCCGAATCGCACGCTGTCGCGGATCTGGTGCGGCATCTCGATCTGCGGCGGGATCTTCGTCCACTCGATCAACGGCCGGGGCGATGTATCGGGAAGTGGCATCGCCGCAGACTGCGTCGGCGCCGGGGTCGACGCAGGGGCAGACTGCTGCGCGTGGAGCGATGGGCACGCCACAGCTGTTGCGATCAGCATGACGAACATCGCGTTGCGGCGAATCCGATCGGTTGCATGACACGTCCGGAGCGCGAACCATCGGCCCGACGTGGTTCTCACTTCTGTTTTCTCATGTGAACCTTCCGTTGGCGATGCAGCTTGCCCTGTATAAACGCGATCGTGGCTCCTGCGGGGCCATGGAGGCGTGTGCCAGCGCGGGGCGGCCGCTCCGCTGTCGTCCGTCGGGACGGACTGGCTTGCAGCGTGTCCGGAATTGCCCTACCATGAAGGTATCCTCCATCGGGAGCGCCACCGTGCTCCGCAACGACACCTCCGCCCCAGCCAGGCCGCTGAATGTCCCGGATAATGTGACCGGGCTGCGGGACGTGCTGCGTGCTGGAAACCGCAGCGCGCTGGACGCCGTGTTCGCCCGCGTCTACGGGGAGCTGCACGCGCTCGCGTGCCAGCAGCTCGCCGGCCGGACACCGGGGGCGACGCTCTCGCCAACCGTCCTCGTCCACGAGGCCTACCTCAAGTTCGCCGCCGCAAACCGGTTCGATTATGTCGACCGGCGGCATCTCTTCGCGGTCGCGGCGCGCGCGATGCGCCAGATTATTACTGACGCCGCGCGCCGTGCCCGCGCGCAGAAACGAGGTGGCGCGAGCGTGCGGATCCTGCTCGAGCCGGACGCCGTGGGGGACGGTACCACACGTGCTGAAGCCGCCGCGGAGCTGGTCGAGCTGGAGCGCGCACTGAACGCGCTGGAGGCGCTCGACGAGCGGCTCGCACGGATCGTCGAGCTGCGTTATTTCGCCGGCCTCTCGGTCGACGAGACGGGTGCGATCCTGGACCTGTCCGCACGCACTGTGAAGCGTGACTGGCGCAAGGCCCGCGCATTCCTGTTCGCCGCGCTCAACGATGCGGCGCACCCGGCAGCCGGATGATTCCGCTCACGCCGGAGATCTGGCGCAGGGTCGAGCCGCTCCTCGATCGCGCCTTAGAGCTCGACGCGACGGCACGCGCTGCATTTCTGGAGAGCGCCTGCGCCGGCGAGCCGCAGCTGCGCGCGGCCGTCGAGGCGCTGCTGCGCGCCGACGGAGAGGCCGGGGAGTTCCTGGAGACTCCCGCCGCGGTTCGCGCCGGCGAGCTGTTGCGCGCGGGGGAGGCGCCCCTGGACGCAGACCCGACCCACGCCGCGGATGCCGGCGCGCGCGACGGCGAGCGTATCGGTCCGTTCCGGATCGTGCGGGAGCTGGCGGCCGGCGGCATGGGTGTCGTCTATCTGGCCGAGCGCGCGGACGGCCAGTTCGAGCAGTGCGTCGCACTCAAGGTGATCCGTCGCAGCCTGTTCGGCGAGGAGATGCGGCGCCGCTTTCTGCGTGAGCGCCAGATCCTCGCGCATCTCCAGCACGCCAGCATCGCGTATCTGCTCGATGGCGGCGTCACGGCCGACGGACGCCCGTGGTATGCGATGGAGCACGTGGAGGGCGTGCCTCTCACGCGCTACTGCGACACTAACGACCTCGGGCTCGAACAACGGCTCCGCCTGTTCGGCCGTGTATGCGCGGCCGTCGAGTACGCGCACGCGCATCATGTGGTTCACCGCGATCTGAAGCCCGCGAACATCCTGGTCACCGGGAACGGTGAGCTGAAGCTGATCGATTTCGGCATTGCCCGCATGCTCGACGGCCACACCGAGGCCACGGCGGCTCACGAGATGGAGGAGAGGGCGCATGCGCGTACGGCCTGCGCGATCACCACAGCGGCTTCTGCGCTGACGCCCGAGTATGCGGCACCCGAACAGATCCGGAGCGAGACCGTCACCTCCGCCGCGGATGTGTACGCGCTCGGCGTGGTGCTGCACGAATTGCTCTGCGGCAGGCGCCCGCGCCGCGCGACCGAACACAATGCGCCGGTGCTGGAGCGCATGTCCTGCACGGCGGACGCGGCCCGGCCGGCTGCCGCCGACAGGATGATGCCCGCGCCTCTGCATCACATCCTCTGTCGCGCGATGCAGCGCGAGCCGGAAGCCCGTTATCCGACTGTGGCCGCGCTCGCCGCCGAGATCGACCAATACCTCGACGACCTGCCGACGATCGCGCGCCGCGGAACTGCGACCGGCCTGCGCACACTGATCGGCACGCGGCGGCGCACTGTCGCCGCTGTCGCGATCGGTGCGCTGCTGGTCGCCACCGCGTCGGCGTCGGTGGTGCGGCGGCCTGACGACTCCGGTCGCGACGCGGCCGTGGCACCTCGCGACGACGTCACCTCCGCCGTGGCACAACGCCTGTTCGAGGAGGGACTGCGCGCGTATCACCAGGTCGATCTGCACACGGCCCGGCGGTTCTTCCGGGCTGCGCTCGCCGACGATGCCACGTTCGCGGCAGCGACTTACTACGCCGTCACGACGGAGCGGTTGCTCGGAATGCCGCCGGACAGTCAGCTCGAGGCACGCCTGCGACGGCTGGTCACGCGCCTGCCTGAGCGCGAGCGCCTGCTGGTCCAGGGCGGCATCGCCTGGAACACCGCGGACCCTGCACTGCTGTCCATCGCCGACACGCTCCTCGCGCGCTACACCGACGAGCCGCAGACACAGTTGCTCGCCGGGCGTGCCTTCGCGGCGGTCGGGGCGCCGCGCCGAGCCCTTCGTCATCTCCAGCGCGCCGTGCACATCGACTCACTCGGGCTGCGCGGGATTTCCGCCGAATGTGTCGCCTGCGACGCGTTCGCAGCCATGATCCCGGCATACGTCGCACTCGACTCACTGGCCGCCGCGGAGCGGACGGCCCGCGACTGGGCCCGGCTCCGCCCCGCGGCGGGACGTGCCTGGCACACGCTCGCCATGCTAATGGAATGGCAGGGCAGGGTCGACGAGGCGCTCGCCGCGATCCGCCGCGCGGCACCGCTGGCCCCCGCGAATCCGTATGTCCCGATCTTTCCAGCTCTGCTCGACATTCGCACGGGCGACTTCGCCAGTGCCGACCGTCTCCTGCGCGAGCAGGCACGCGCCGGACCTCCGGACGTTCAGAAGGAGGCGCTCTGGTTTCTCACGATCAGCCTGCGCCATCAGGGCCGGCTGCGCGACGCGCTCGCGACTGCACGCCAGCTGCGCCGTCTGCATCCCGAGGAGCCGGAGCCGCGCATCGCCGAAGCGCAGGTGCTGCTCGAGATGGGACACGCGCGCGCGGCCGCCGCTCTCTTCGACTCCCTCGCGACGCTGCCCGCACGCGGCGACTTCGAGAGCATCCCCTCGCTGCACGGGAAACTCCACAGCTGGCGCCTCGTTCATCTCGCGACGGCGCTCGCGTCCGCGGGCGACACGGCAGCGCTGCTGCCGCTCGCCGACACGATCGAGACCCTGGGCGCCCGTACGCTCGGTGCGCTGTATCGCAACACGCACCACCACGTGCGCGGCCTGCACCTGGCTGCGCACGCCCGCTTCGCGGAGGCGGCAGACCGGTTCCGACGAGCAGCGCTTCAGCCCACGTCCCCCACGTCAGGCTTCACCCGCACGAATCTCGAGCTGGCGCGCATGCAGATCACGCTCGATGAACCCGGTGAGGCAGTGCGTACGCTCCGACCTGCACTTCAGCGCGGCCTGGAGGCGGGCGGGCTCTACGTCACCCGTACGGAGTTGCAGGAGCTGCTCGGCTACGCATTCGAAGCGGCCGGTGAGCCGGACAGCGCGCGCGTGCAGTATGGCCACGTCCTGGCCGCCTGGCAGAATGCCGATCCGGAGCTTGCCGCGCGCCGCAACGATCTGCGGCGAAGGCTTCAGAAGCTGAACAGGTAACGCGCAGCGGCACCCGTATGCTCATGCGCCGGCCGACGCGGCGCTTGGCCGCTTCGCTCCCACTCCCGTTCCCGCAGGTACGGGAACGGGAACGGGAATGCGGACCCGAAGTGACTCCTATCGGATACGGATCCGGATAGCCTTCACATCGTTATCGACCCACGTGAACTGGAACGTGAAGTCACGGCCGTCCTCCAGCTGGCCTTCTGCGCCGAGCACCAGCTTCGCCGCCGACGGGCGCGGCTGAAGCACCTCGTGGAACCGGTCGGCCGTGCCCTTGAGCAGGCCGTCGAGTGCGGCGATCTCGCCGATCTCGAGCGAGCCGTCCGCCATCGCGGCTGCGACCTCGTCGGATGGCGCGAACCAGACGGGAACGTTGCTGCCGCTGAGCTGAGTCATGACTGGCGCCTGGGTGAACGGCACCCCGTCCCAGAGCGAGAATCCCTCGACGAGAACCGGACACGCGAACACGGCCGGCATGTCGAAGAACGTGAGCAGGTTGAAGTCGGCGGGGATGCAGGCGGGATCGCGGTAGAACACGAAGCCCACCATCACGCCGTCGCCGAAGACATGGGGCGGGCTCTCGTTGATCCGGACGTACGCCGGGACGCCGGCGTCCTGGGCGCTGGGCGATATGGTGCGCACGAGTGCGGACGACATTGTGCCGGACGTGGCCTCGGCCGTTGCGAGCGGCTCGGCGGCCTCGTTGCAGGCGATGATCTGTACACAGGTCGCAGCCAGCACTCCGAATGTCGCAAGCCTCTTCGTCGCTGTCATGGGTCGGCCTCCTTGATGTCGCCGCACGTGCGGCGGCGGGATTCCATTGCGCACCGGACGTGCGCGTCTTACCTATACCTGCGCCGGATCGCCTCCCCCGGCGCAGTCTCACTCGCAAGTCGTTTCACGGACGAGAGTTCTCCATCGTCCGACCCGAGCCCCCGGGGTCGACATGCACTCCAGCCCTCATCGAGCCAGACGCGTCGAGATGCTTCTCGACGGCGCGCACGCTGGCGGCCCGGAGACGCTGGATCGACTGGTTCCCCTGATCTACGAGGAGCTCCGCGCGATCGCGCATCGGCAGCTGCGTGGCGAGCTGCGTGAACACACGCTCCACACTACGGCGCTCGTGCACGAGGCCTATCTGCGCCTCGCCGGTGACGGCCGGGTGACCGGACGCGGACGGGCGTACTTTTTCGCGGCGGCGGCGCAGGCGATGCGGCGGGTGCTGGTGGATCGCGCGCGCCGTCGCAACAGTCTGAAGCGGGGCGGCGGCGCGGAGCTGGTCACACTGGGCGACGAGGATGCCGCGGTGGACGCGTACGCCGTCGAGCTGCTGGAGCTCGACGACGCGCTGCACCGGCTCGGTGAGAAGAGTCCGCGGCAGGTGAAGGTGGTGGAGTACCGGTTTTTCGCCGGCATGAACGTGGAGGACACGGCCGCCGCACTGGACGTGTCTCCCCGTACCGTGGAGTCCGACTGGTCTATGGCGCGTGCGTGGCTGCTGCATGCGCTCGGACGTGACGTCGCGAGTGGAGGAGGTGACGGATGAGCTCCGCGGCGGAACGCTGGGAGCGCGGGCGCGCGCTGTTCGATGCCGCTCGCGCGCTGCCGCCCGACGCCAGGGGCGCGTACCTCGACGCGGCATGCGACGACGACGAGCAGCGCGCCGAGATTGCTGCACTCCTGCACGCGCACGCTGCGATCGAGTCCGGCGCTGTCACGGGATTCCTGGAGCTGGATCCGGTGAACACGGCGGCGCTGCTCGATTCGACGGATTCCACTGGCGAGCCGGTCGATTCCCTGGCGCCCGGTGAGACGCTCGGCCGCTACCGCGTGATACGACGTGTCGGTGCGGGCGGCATGGGAGTCGTGTATCTGGCGGAGGACGAGCGGCTGCACCGGGCGGCCGCACTGAAGCTGCTGCCGCGTCGTCTGGCGGTCGACGCCACGGCCCGTCGCCGGTTCGAGGAGGAGGCGCGCGCGGCATCCGCACTCGATCACCCCAACATCGTGACGGTCTACGAGCTCGGAGACACACCCGACGAGCAGCTTTTCCTCGCGATGGCGTATTGCGAGGGAGAGACACTGAGCGAGAGACTCAAACGCGGCCGACTCGCTATCGCCGATGCACAATCGCTCGGCACTCAGATCACGGCCGGGCTGGCTGCCGCGCACCGGGGCGGGATCGTGCACGGTGACATCAAGCCGCGCAACATCGTGATCACCACCGACGGCACTGCGAAGATCGTCGACTTCGGGGTCGCGAAGATGGTCGGCGACGCACCGTCACACGCGCCGGTCACGCCCGGCACGCTGGCCTACATGAGTCCGGAGCAGACACGCGGCGATGGGAGCGACGTGCGGGCGGACGTGTGGGCACTCGGCGCAGTGCTGTACGAGATGATCGCGGGCCGCCGCCCGTTCACGGCAACGGAAGCGCCGCAGCTCATTCACGCTATCCGCAGCGCCGCTCCACCACCGCTCGCGACTGTGCGGCCGGACGTGCCGGCCGGGCTCGCGCGCATCGTGGAGCGGTGTCTGAGCAAACAGCCATCCGCCCGCTATCGCGATGCGGGTGCGGTGCTGTCAGCGCTCGAGTCGCTCTCCGCACCGCGTCGCTCGCGTGCGCGCGTTGCGCTGATGGTGGCGGTCGCGCTCGTCGTCCTGGGCGTCGCTGTCGGCCTGCCGATGATAGCGGCTGACCCGCCGCTGGACGTGCGGCGAGTCGCCATCGCGGACATTGAGAATCGCAGCGGCGCCGCAGAGCTCGACATGCACGCCCGCATGGCGACCGACTGGATCACGCGCGGATTGTGGGAGACCGGTTTCATCGGGGCAGTACCGCTGGCCGCGTTCGCCGGCGACCCTGATGCAGGATCGCCGCGGCGTATGGCGCGCACGGCGGGTGCGGGGCTGCTCGTGGCGGGTGCATTGTACCGCGAGGGCGATCGCGTGCAGCTGGAGGCGCAGATCACACATGTGGAGAGCGGCCTGGTGGTTGGCTCGGTGGAACCGGTCTCCACGTCCCTGGCCTCGGTAATGGACGGTATCGAGCAGCTGCGTCGACGCGTGCAGGAGACGCTGTACCCTCAGCTCGATACCCAGCTCACTCACGTGCAGGCGGTGGCGCGTGTGCCTCGCTTCGAGGCGTATGCCGAGTACCTGGCCGGCCGTGACGCGCATGCGATGCGGCGGCTGCCCGCGGCGCTCGCTCACTTCCGTCGCGCCTCGGAGCTGGATCCCGAATTCCTCCTGCCGCGCGTGATCGAAGCCCTGGTGCTGAACATGATGGACGATCGGCCCGCGGCTGACTCCGTGCTGCGCGTCCTCGAGCGGGAGCGCGCGCAGCTCGACCGCTTCTCGGTGGCTCACCTCGACTGGCTGCAGGCGGGGCGCGACGGCGATGTGCGGGCAGCGCATGCTGCCATGAGTGAGGCGGCGATGCTCGCGCCGGGAAGTACGATCCCCGCCGTGCAGGCCGCGGACGAGGCGTTGCGTCTGGGTCGGGCGCGCGAGGCCGTCGAGCGCCTCACCGCCATTGAGCCCGAGCGAGGTGAGCTGCGCGGCTGGTTCTACTACTGGCAGAATCTCGGCCTTGCCTATCATCTCGACGGCGACCACCGCCCCGAGCTCGCGGCTGCGCGCCGTGCGCGCGCCCTCTATCCCCAGGATCCGCGTGCGCGGATGCTCGAGCTCCAGGCTCTGGCCGCACTCGGACACGTGAACGCCATCGAGGAGCAGCTGGACAACCCGCCTGCAACGGGCCCGGGCGAGCCGAGCCGGGGTGCACTCCTGCTGCACACTGCGCTCGAGCTCCGTGCACATGCGCCGGAGGGGCTGGCCGGCAGGAGGCGCGCCAGCACACGGCGCGCCGTCGCGGACACGTTGCTGGCGCAGGCGATCGCCTGGTACCGTGCGGTTCCACCAGCAGGGCGCACCGTTCGTCAGCACCACGAGCTGGCGATCGCGCTAGCGGCGGCAGGGCGACGTGCCGAGGCGCGGCGCTATCTGGCCGGTCTCGTACACGCACCGCCGGCAGGACGCGTGGACCCGTCACCGTTCGCGTCGAAGCGCGTGCCGAACTACCCGGATTCCGTCGCAATCCATGGCGCGCTCGGCGTGCTCGCCGCACTCGATGGCGATCGCAACGCGACGCAGGCGGAGATCGCCTGGCTCGGGCAGCAGCATGGACCGCTCGCGCGCGGCCGGCCGACCTACTGGCGCGCCGCCATCGCCGGCGCGCAGCGACGGCCGGAGGACGCGGTGGCGCTGCTGCGCACTGCGTTCGATGAGGGTCTGCCGCGCTTCCACGGCCTGCACATCGCGCCGGAGCTCGAGTCCATCCGCGGCTT